>NZ_JBNYXS010000018.1:0-127119 GCF_051380775.1 Janthinobacterium pasteuri
GTTTTCCACTGGGCTGGCTGCATGGAAGACTCCCGTTTGTCTGCTATGTACCGTCAGACAGCAGGGCCCCAGGAAAATTCTCGGAATTCCCCTACTTATCGGGGACAGAGCCAAAAAAAACCGCCCTGTCAGACAGGGCGGCCCGGCACCCCTCAGGGTGCGTTTACTGCAGCGTTTTGATGAATTACTTGGCCGACATCAGCGCAACGGTGGTGTCGAGCATGCGGTTCGAGAAACCCCACTCATTGTCGTACCACGACGATACTTTCACCAAACGGCCCGATACCTTGGTCAGGGTCGAATCGAAGTTCGACGAAGCCGGGTTATGGTTGAAGTCGATCGAGACCAGCGGTTCGGTCTGGTACGTCAGGATGCCTTCCAGCGCGCCTTCCGACGCGGCTTTCATCAGCGCGTTGACTTCTTCCACGGTGGTATCGCGCTTGGCGATGAAGGTCAGGTCGACCAGCGACACGTTGATGGTCGGCACGCGGATGGCAAAGCCGTCCAGCTTGCCATTCAGCTCAGGCAGCACCAGGCCAACGGCGGCAGCAGCGCCCGTCTTGGTCGGGATCATGCTCATGGTGGCCGAACGGGCGCGGCGCAGGTCTTCATGCATCACGTCGGACAGCACCTGGTCGTTGGTGTAGGCGTGCACGGTGGTCATCAGGCCCGTTTCGATGCCGATGGCATCGTTGAGTGGCTTGACCAGCGGTGCCAGGCAGTTGGTGGTGCACGAGGCGTTCGAGATGACGGTATCGGTCGATTTCAATACCGAGTGATTCACGCCGAACACGACGGTTGCATCGACGTCCTTGCCGCCTGGTGCCGAGATGATGACTTTTTTCGCGCCGCCCTTCAGGTGAGCCGAAGCTTTCTCTTTGGTGGTGAAGAAGCCCGTGCATTCCAGGACGACGTCCACGCCCAGCTCGCCCCATGGGATTTCAGCCGGGTTGCGCTGTGCAAACACGCGGATCGGATCGCCATTGACGATCATGTTGTCGCCTTCGACGGTAACCGTGCCAGGGAACTTGCCGTGCGCGGTGTCGTAGCGGGTCAGGTGGGCATTCGATTTGGCATCGCCCAGGTCGTTGATGGCAACGATCTGGATATCCTGTTTCTTGCCGCCTTCGTAGAAAGCGCGCAAGACATTACGGCCGATGCGGCCGTAGCCATTGATTGCAACTTTGATCGTCATACTCTGCTCCTGATTAAAAAAGAAGGTACATGCACGCCCCCGGCGAGCACATCGCCAGGACCGTTAAAAATCAATATTAGCCAGCGATAACGGCTTTCACCTTGGCGACAACATTCTCGACCGTGAAGCCGAAATGCTTGAACAGCACGCCGGCCGGGGCCGATTCGCCGAACGTGTCGATACCGACCACGGCGCCTTCCAGGCCCACGTATTTGTACCAGAAGCTGGTCACGCCCGCTTCGATGGCCACGCGCGGCACGCCTTTCGTCAGCACGCTGGCCTTGTAGGCGGCGTCCTGGCGGTCATACACGTCGGTCGATGGCATCGACACCACGCGCACATTGATGCCTTCCGAGGCCAGCGCGCTGGCGGCGGCCACGGCCAGTTCCACTTCGGAACCGGTGGCGATCAGGATCGCCTTGGCGTCGGCCACGTCGTTCAGCACATAGCCGCCGCGGTAGATGTTCTCGATCTGTTCGGCGCTGCGTTCCTGATATGGCAGGTTCTGGCGCGAGAAGATCAGGGTCGACGGGCCATCCTTGCGGCGCACGGCGGCGCCCCAGGCAGCGGCCGACTCGACGGTGTCGCATGGACGCCAGTTGTCCAGGTTCGGGATCAGACGCATCGACGAGACGTGCTCGACCGATTGGTGCGTCGGGCCATCTTCGCCCAGGCCGATCGAATCGTGGGTGAACACGAAGATCGAACGCAGCTTCATCAGGGCAGCCATGCGCAGCGCATTGCGGCTGTAGTCGGAGAACGTCAGGAACGTGGCGCCGAACGGGATGTAGCCGCCGTGCAGGGTGATGCCGTTCATGATGGCACTCATGCCGAATTCGCGCACGCCGTAGTTGATATGGTTGCCAGGCTGGCCCGAACGCACGGCCACGCACTCTTTCCAGTTGGTCAGGTTCGAACCGGTCAGGTCGGCAGAGCCGCCGAGGAATTCCGGCAGGGACGAGGCCAGTGCCTGGATGGCGTTCTGGCTGGCCTTGCGGGTGGCGATGTTTTCTTTCTTTTCCACGCAGGAAGCGATGGCGGCGCTCAGGGCCGCTTCGAATGCCTGCGGCAACTCGCCCTGCATGCGGCGGGTCAGTTCAGCGGCTTGCTGCGGGAATTCGCGGCCGTAGGCGGCAAAGCGCTCGTTCCAGTCCGCTTCCAGCAGGGCGCCTTGTTTCTTCGCATCCCAGGCGGCGTACACGTCGGCCGGCATCTCGAACGGGGCGGCATCCCAGCCGATGTATTCGCGCACGGCAGCGATTTCCTTGTCGCCCAGCGCGGCGCCGTGGACCTTGTCGCCGCCTTGCAGGTTCGGCGAACCCTTGCCGATGATGGTCTTGCAGCAGATCAAGGTTGGCTTCGATGCGGTCTTGGCGGCGGCGATGGCGGCAGCCACGGCGGCAACGTCATGACCGTCGACAGCGCGGATGACGTTCCAGCCGTACGCTTCGAAGCGGGCCGGGGTGTCGTCCGTGAACCAGCCTTCGACTTTACCGTCGATGGAAATGCCGTTGTCATCGTACAGGGCGATCAGCTTGTTCAAGCCCAGGGTGCCGGCCAGCGCGCACACTTCGTGCGAAATACCTTCCATCAGGCAACCGTCGCCGACGAAGGCGTAGGTGTAGTGATTGACGATGTCGTGGCCAGGCTTGTTGAATTCAGCGGCCAGCAATTGCTCCGACAGGGCCATGCCGACGGCGTTGGCGATGCCCTGGCCCAGCGGGCCGGTGGTCGTTTCCACGCCTGGCGTGACATCGACTTCCGGGTGGCCCGGGGTTTTCGAATGCATCTGGCGGAAGGCCTTGATGTCATCCATCGACAGCTCGTAGCCCGTCAGGTGCAGCAGCGCGTAGTGCAGCATCGAACCGTGGCCGTTCGACAACAGGAAACGGTCGCGGTTTTGCCATTTTGGATTCGCGGGATTGTGGCGATAGTGACCACTCCACAGGGCAACTGCGATCTCGGCCATGCCCATCGGCATGCCTGGATGGCCGGAGTTGGCCTTTTGTACAGCGTCCATTGCCAGTGCGCGGATCGCATTGGCCATTTTGGTAGTCGGGAGCGTAGAGTTCATCGTGTGTGGTCGATCGCGGAGTTTAAATTCGTTTGGAGCGCAGCTGGGCGCAGTCAGAACTGCGTATTTTACCAGACCAACAAGGGGAAAAATCAAACCGCGCGACGCCGCCGCTGCAGGTTGTGCCCCCTGCGCCCGGTAGGGGCGAAAAAAAACCGGGCCAGGCCCGGTTTTTTGCGGCGTCCGCCGCTGCGGAGCGCGCCGTCAATCGGCCCGCCCCGCCCGTCAGCCTGCCCTCAAGTTATTTGAAGGAGTACGATGCCGACATATAGATGTAGCGGCCACGCGGATTGCCGTAGGCGGTGTCGTAGCCGATGTTCGACGATGGATCGAACGCCGGTGCACGATCGAACACGTTGTTCACGCCACCGCGCAGCACCAGGTTTTTGAAGCCGCTGTAGGACAACGAAGCATCGACCAGGGTCGCGCTCGGGATCATCAGGCCGCTCGCATACGTGTCGTAGTAAAGGTTGATCGTCTCCGACGGTGTCCGGTCCACGTGGTAATGCGAGGTGAAGTTGGCGCTCGTCGTCGCCGCCCAAGCACCGCGGTCCCAGTTGACGCCCAGCTTGGCCAGCAGCTTAGGATAGCCGTACTCACCGGCCTCGCAGGCCGTGTTGTTGGGGCAATTGATCGCCGGATCGTCAGGCAGCAGCACGCGGTTGTAGGACAGTGTGTAGGACGCCTCGCCGAACACCTTGAAGCGCCCCATCTCGGCCGTGCGCATCGTGTACGACGCTTCGACATCCAGACCGTCGGTGACAACCTTGCTGCGGTTGATCAGGCCAACCTGCAGCTGCTTCAGGCGACCTACCAACGGACCCAGCGTCGCGCGCTGGGCGGCGGTCAGCGCGTTGTACTTCTCCTGGTCTTCCGCCGTCACGGCGTAGCGCGTGACGGCGTCCTTGTACTGACCATCCTCGCCCGCCAACACGGTTTCGTTGTCAAGATTCTCGACCCGATCGTTCCACTTGATATTCCAGTAGGTTAAACCCAGCGTCAGGTTCTTGATCGGTTCGGCGACCACGCCCAGGTTGAACTGCTTCGATTTTTCGGGCTTCAAATCCTTCGTGCCGGACAGCAGAGACAGCGCCGAACCGCTGCAAGCGGTATCAAAATACGTATCACCCACGATGCAACGCTTCGGATCCTTGGTCGCGACGAAACCGCCGCGGCCTTCGTTAAAGCGCTGCGACAGCGTCGGCGCGCGGAAACCGGTGCTGTAGCTGGTGCGGAACATCAAGGTCGGCAAGGCGGTCCAGCGCAGGCCGAGCTTCGGGTTGGTGGTACCGCCGGCCAACTGGTAGCGGTCATAGCGGACGGCCGCCTGCGCTTCCAGGTTTTTCAGCAGTGGCAGGGCCAACTCGCCGAACACGGCGCCGAGCGACTCGGAGCCGTCGATGCCGCGCAGGGTCGAGTAGATGCCGATCGCGCCATCGCGCCAAGCCTGCGACGGATCGTAGCTGAGCTTCTCGCGCTTATACTCTGCACCGACAGCAACACCGATCTTGCCGCCGGGCAGTTGGCCAAATTCGCTGGAAGCGGTTACCTTAGCAAAGTCCGTAGTGGACTTGGTCTTGGTGTACTGGTCGGCAGTCAGTTCGTTGATGACCTGCTCCGAATTGTGGTTGCCGCCGAAGGGGTTGAACTTGCCCTGCGCCAGGTAACTCTGCAATTTATCGTGCATGAAGGAACCGTACACGCGCGTTTCGCCCTTCTCCTGGCTGTGGCCCAACGACACGGTCCAGTCCCAGTTGGCTGCGCGGCCGGTAGCGCCGCCGACCAGCCAGGTGGTGTCAACATTGGTGCCCGTACCGCCCTCGGCGGCAGGGAAGAGGCGGCGGATGGTGACCGGCACGCCGTAGGTGTTGAAGGGGTTGTCCGCCGCCACACGCAGCACGCCCGAGCGGTCGGCGTTTTGGATCCAGGCTGGCGAGCCTTGGATACGCGTGTCGAAGTGGTTGTAGAACAGATTGGCGAACAGCGACACATCCGGCGTCAAATCCCAGTTCGCCGTGACTGCACCGCCGTAGCGTGTGGACGGGCGCACCAGGTCTATCGACTCGGCGCTGGAATACAGGCAGGCGTTGCGGTTCGGCGCAGGCACCCATTCCGGCGCATCCGGATAGGGCTTGCGGTGGGCTGCGTCGCACTCCGGATCGGGCATGCGCTGCGAACCGCCCAGCGACATGGTGCCGGGATCGCGGCCCTTGGCACCGTATATACCTCCCTGATACAGGCCACCCTTGTGGCCGGTGAAATCGGTGCTGTTCGCCCAATCACGGTCGACGCCGTGGATGGCCTTGGTTTTTTCGTACGAGGCCGAATAGGTCACGTTGAATTTCTGTGCGTCGCGGTCGCCGAAACCTCCGGACACGGACACCTTATGGTTTTGCCCGTCGCCATAGGTGGTCGAACCGGTGCTGGCGTCGAGGGTCAAGCCCTGGTAATCCTTGCGCAGGATGAAGTTGATGACGCCGCCGACGGCATCGGTGCCGTAAATGGCCGAGGCGCCATCCTTGAGCACGTCGATGCGCTCGATGGCCGACAGTGGAATGGCGTTCAGATCGACCGAGGTCTGGCCGCTGTACTCGTCCGAACCGGACGCCGGCAGGCGATAGCCGTTCAACAGGATGAGGGTCGGCAGACCGCGCAGCGAGACGCTGGTGGCGCCGTTGCGGAAGGAACCCGACGTCGCCAACTCACCGCCGTTACCGCCAGCCGAAGTCAGGTTGCGCATCAGGTCCAGCACCGACGTCGCGCCCGAACGGGCGATCGATTCGCGCGTCATCACGGTGATCGGGGAAATACCTTCGGCTTGGATGCGTTTGATACTCGAACCGGTGATTTCGACGCGCTGCACCTTAGGCACCGGCGCATCAATCGCTTCCTGGGCGTGCACGCTCATCGTTGCGACGCCGGCGAACGCAGCCAACGCCAATCTCACCACCTGCACACTCTTTTTTTCGCGAAACATCATAACTTATTCCTTTTCATGATCCCTGATATCACTTGATAAGTGATTAGTTTGTATTTTTATAATCACTTAAATCTCTCATGGCCTTGCGAAAAATTGCAAGGCCCCTCCCGCTACAGCTACCGTGTCATGCTTTTCCAACTAATTTAAGCTGGCCGCAACGCGCCCAGGGTCATAGGCCCAGGCGTTAAAACGTGCGGCGTCTCCCAATAACATACCGAATCACATCACGGACGACATTGCCGGAAACAATTGATGTCGTTCAACACAACTTGTATAGTCATAAAACCACGCCAAAAGCATCACCGTCAATAATGCAATGGTTTATGAGATCAAAAAACAACATTTCATTTTTGTTCAAGTTGTTATCTCCAGGCGATTTCCCGCCCCGGATGCGCCGCACGCAAGCCCAGCGGCAAGAATTTCACCCGGCCGCGCGTGACGGCACTAAAATTGCACCCTCAAGTCGCAGCCGCGTGCGCCCCACCAGCGCGCGGCACGGCACCTCCCATTATTTCTCTCCGCCAGGATGTTGCATGCCGCGTTTTTTCTGTCCCCAGCCACTCGCCATAGGCGCCACTATCGCTCTGCCCGACGCCGTCGCTCACCACATCCAGGTGGTGCGCCTGGTGCCGGGCGACATCATCACCCTGTTCAATGGCGAAGGCGGCGAAGTGCAGGCCAGCCTGGTAACAGTGGCCAAACGCAGCGTGACGGCTGAAGTACAGGCGCACGTGGCGCGCGAAGCGGAACTGCCGTATGCCGTGACCCTGGCGCAGGCGCTGCCGGAAGCGTCGAAAATGGACTGGATCATCGAAAAAGCCATCGAACTGGGCGCGGCCGGCATCGTGCCGCTGGCGGCGCAGCGCTGCGTGGTGCGCCTGTCCAGCGAGCGGGCCGAGAAAAAGCTCGCGCATTGGCAAGGCATCATCGTTTCCGCCTCGGAACAATGCGGACGCAACCGTCTGGCCAGCGTTACATCTGTGCAAGATTTTAATCGCTGGGTCACGGCACCCGCCGAAGACATGCAGCGCGTTTTGCTCAGCCCGCGTGCAGGGCAGTCGCTGGCACAATGGGCCAAGGCCACGCCGCCGCGCGCCACCTGCCTGCTGGTCGGTCCGGAAGGCGGTTATACGGACGCCGAGGAAGAGGCCGCCATCGCCGCTGGTGCCCTGCCCCTGTCCATGGGGCCGCGCGTGTTGCGTACCGAGACAGCCGGCCTGGCAGCGCTGTCTATCCTGGCCGCCATTTGGGGCGGTATCTAATATTTAGGCATGACAAAAACATGCGCATGAAAAAAAGGGCGGGATGACTTCTCAGTCATCCCGCCCTTCGGAAGAAGGCAGCGGCATTGCTGCCGCCTTGTTCACCTTGCCATATTAGAAGGTGTATGCCAGTCCGAGGCTGAAGAAGCGGCCAACAGCGCCCGCTTGATGCATCGATGCGTTGTACGAAGTTTGCACGCCCGCATTGCCGTAGGTACCGACGTCGATAGGCGGAGCCTTGTCGAAGACGTTCAGGATCGTACCTTTCAAGATCAGGTTCGGCGACAGCTTGTACTGCACGTTCAGGTTCGTCACGGTGAACGAAGGTACGTGGCAGTATTGGCTAGGCTGGACAAAACCGGCAAAGTAATTGCGGCCGCCAGTCGAGACACCGGTCTTGGCGCAGTCGTTGGAGTCAACGGATGGATCCAGCGTCGAGAATGAACTGGTGTAGTTCATGCTCGTGGTAATGTCCAGCGGACCACGGCTCCAGTTCAGCGAGAACTGAGCGCGATCTTTCGGATTACCCGTTGCACCGCCCACGCCCGATGGGCCCTGGGTGCCGGCCAGCTGGTAGCTGATGCCATTCACGGTCTGGGTGTAATCGAAGGTATGCGCTGCGCTCAGGTCGGCGCGCAGCGTGCCCAGCTCACCCGGCAGACGGAAACGGTAGTTGATGGCCGCTTCGATACCGCTGGTGGTGGTTTCACCCGCATTGATGTAGCCAGACGTACCATACAGGATCGGACCCACCGGCGACAGTACCGACTTGGTCGTGCCATCGGCTTGCACGGTATCCATCTGAACAGGAGCGCCGCGAACGAAAGCTGGCACGTAGCTAGGATCGCTGGTTGCAGCGCTGACGATCTGGTTGTTCAGCGTGATCTTGTAGTAATCCAGCGTTGCGCCCAGACCAGGGACCGGTGCCAGGACGATACCCAGGTCAAACGACTTGGATTTTTCCGGCGACAGATTCTTGGAAGTTTGCTGGACGAATGCCGGCGTGAAGGCACAGAAGACTGGCACGCTGCCGACTGCGGTTTTGTCGCTTGTTGGGCACAGGACCGGGTCATTGATCGCGTGGTACTGGAAGAACGAACCGGCACTGCCCGACTCGGCCGGGTTTGGCGCGCGGAAGCCGCGTGCGAAGTTACCGCGCATGGCGAACTGCTTCGTCGGCGTCCACTTTATGTTGGCGGACGGGGTGAACGAATTGCCGTAGGTGTCGAAGTGATCATAACGACCGGCCACGCCCAGTTCCACGTTCTTGATCGGCGTTGCTTGCAGCTCGGCGAAGACAGCGGTGTTGGTTTCCGAACCGAACACGAAAGCCGAGGTGCTGGCGACCTGGCCGTTGGCGGTCAGCGGGGATGGCGGTGCATTCCACTCACGCTTGTGATAGTGCAAACCAGCTGCCAGTACCAGGGGACCGGCGCCCAGTTGCATCATTTCGCGGCTGGCCGTCGCGTCCAGGTAGTTCAGCTTCGAATCGTTCGTATTCGAGAAGGTAGGCGACACGGCAGCGAGCTGCTGTGGAGTGTTACCACCAAGAACGTTAAACGTGCCAGCCTTCAGCGCATTGTACAAAGCATTGCGGTCGACGTAACCGCTATAGTCGATGGCGACCTTGGACTCGGTCACGCCGCCAGCGGCGCGAACATCCCAGCCGTAAGCAGTGCCGCTCAGGTCCACCGCGAAACGGGTAGCTGTGGCCGTATTGTCCGAAGTCTGGGCAGGCGCCGCGCCCGGGATGTAGCCGTACAGGCGGGCAGTGCCAGGCAAGGTATTGGTAAGGCCTGCGCCGACGGCAGCGCCAGGAGCGAACGTGGTAGCGCTAATGGCACCAACGGCAGGACGCAAGGTGCCATCCGGGCTCAGGGCGTTGTTGCCGGTGAAGCTGGCGGTCGAGAAGACCGGCGGCACGCCACGGTTGTTACTGCTATCACGCTTGAAGTAAGAGCCTTTGAGGCCCAGTTCCCAATCGCCGCCCAGTTTCTTGGTGACGCCAACGAGAACGTTGATGTTATCGACTTGTGGCTGGATGAAGGACGAATTGTCGGTCACCGCGCACTGACCTGCGCGGTACTTGGCGAAATTGCAGTTCGAATCGAGGAACGCGAAGTTGGCTGCATTGCTGGCACCGCCTGCACCGCTCGGGTTATACAGGAAAGGCGAGCTAGCCTGCGTCAGGAAGCTGTTCAGCGCGGTTGGCACACCCAGCGTCAGGTCGTTACCGCCACGGCCACGCCAGTCGCGGTTGGCCCAATCGTTGTTGGCGCGGTCAGCCACCTTGATGGCGCCCTGGTGGCGCCACTCGGCGGTAGCGAAGATGTTGTAGCCATCGGTATCAAGATCACCGAAACCGGTGCTCAGGGACGCGCGCTGGGTTGCGCCACCGCCATGCTGTGTCTTACCGCCTTCAGCAGCGAAACGGGTGCCCTGGAAGCTTTTTTTCAATTTGATGTTGACCACGCCGGCCACGGCATCCGAACCGTACAGCGACGAAGCGCCGGCCTTCAGGATCTCGATGCTCTCGATAGCGTCGAGTGGAATGTTCGAGACATCGACGAAGGAGCGTTGCGAGTCATCGCCCAAGGCGTATGGTGCCACGCGATGGCCGTCGAGCAACACCAGGGTCGCGCCCACGGTCAGGCCGCGCAGCGAAATACCAGAAGCGCCATTCGCGAAGGCGCCGCTGAAACCGGTGCCCAGGGTACCGGCGCCGTTAGAGGCCAGGTCGCTCAGCAGTTCAGCGATCGATGTTTTACCGCTGCGCTGGATGTCCTGCGCAGTTACCACTTGTACTGGCGTGGCGGTTTCGGTATCGGTGCGGCTGATCATCGAACCAGTCACAATGACCCGTTGCACAGACTCACTGGCGACTGCTTGTTGAGCCATTGCCGGGGCAATGGCGGCGACGGAGAATGCACCGCTTGCAATCACTTGCAAGATGGCAACTGGCATAGGCTTGATACGTAACTTCATGTAAAAAACTCCTTCTGGGCATGTGCCTGAATTTTTTTAAGGAAACCCCTGGGTAAAGGTTTTCCTGATAAATGTGTCCACACGTTACAAATGTGATGCAGCCGTTACATGGAACCATATGGCATGGAACGATGTCAATTTATTAGGCGACGGCAATAACTTTAAAACAACAGGATAATTTTTATAAATATGTTTTGCGCCATAACTTATTCGGAAATAGTGCGAAAACCATCCAAGATAGTGCGCAGTTGCCCTTTTTTGGTGCATTAATATTTATCTTGCAATGCAGCAAAAATATTGTGCTTATTAATTAAAACACTGTTACAAACTTGTACCAAATCACGCTTTTTTAGCTACCTTACTATTCGCGAAATAGACTGTATTCCCCTGTCCAATTACGATTGTGCAAATGCAGCATATGGAAATTTGGCGAGGTCCGTATGCGGCGCCCTGACGGCGCCGACTTCGGCCCTGATGAAATGTTGTTTTTTAGTCGCATCCACATGGCGATACGCAGCCGATGGGCTCTGCAGCCAGCGTCAGCACGAGGTTTCCCACGCCTATCCGCTTCCCGGCGGGGGCGCCACAGGCAATACATTGCCCGCTGGAAGGAGTAAAATGCCGCCTTCCGCCGCGCCATGCGCCGGCTGCCCGCTCTCCGCTAGATACGGAGCCCTGCACTTTTCGGATACACATCATGCTGCGACTCAACGAAGTAAAACTCCCCCTCGAACACGACGATGCAGCCCTGCCCGCCGCCATCCTGGCGCGCCTCGGCATTGCCGCGGATGAGCTGCTCGGCTATACCGTCTTCAAGCGCAGCTACGACGCGCGCAAGCGCAGCGCCGTGGTGTTGATTTACTCGCTGCATGTGGACGTCAAGAATGAAGCGGCCGTGCTGGCGCGCCTGGGCCACGATATCCACTTGATGCCCGCGCCCGACACCGACTATAAATTCGTCGCCGGTGGCGAACAGCTGGCCGGCCACACGAATGAACCGCGCCCCATCGTCATCGGCACGGGGCCATGCGGCCTGTTCGTGGCGCTGATCCTGGCGCAGATGGGCTTGCGCCCCCTCATCCTGGAACGGGGCAAGCAAGTGCGCGAACGCACGGTCGACACCTTCGGTTTCTGGCGCAAGCGCGAACTGAACCCGGAATCGAACGTGCAGTTCGGCGAAGGCGGCGCCGGCACTTTCTCGGATGGCAAGCTGTACAGCCAGATCAAGGATCCCAAGCACTACGGCCGCAAGGTCTTGACGGAATTCGTCAAGGCCGGCGCGCCCGAGGAAATCATGTATGTGAGCAAACCGCACATCGGCACTTTCCGCCTGGTCAAGATGGTGGAAGAAATGCGCGCGAATATCGAACAGCTGGGCGGCGAATACCGTTTCAGCAGCAAAGTGGTCGATCTCGACATCGTGCCGGGCGCCGACGGTGGCCAGGTGCGCGGCGTGGTGCTGGAGAATGGCGAAACCATCGCCAGCAACCACGTCGTGCTGGCCATCGGCCACAGCGCACGCGACACCTTCGAGATGCTGCACCGCCGCGGCGTGTACATCGAAGCCAAGCCATTCTCGATCGGTTTCCGCGTGGAACACCCGCAATCCTTGATCGACAGCTGCCGCTTCGGCCCCAGCGCCGGCCACCCGATTCTGGGTGCGGCCGACTACAAGCTGGTGCACCATGCCAGCAATGGCCGTTCCGTCTACAGCTTCTGCATGTGCCCGGGCGGCACGGTGGTGGCGGCCGCCTCCGAACCGGGCCGCCTGGTGACGAACGGCATGAGCCAGTACTCGCGTAACGAGCGCAACGCCAACAGTGCCATCGTGGTCGGCATCACGCCAGCCGACTATCCGGGCGACCCGCTGGCCGGCATCGCCCTGCAGCGCGAACTGGAAGAGCGCGCGTTCGCCCTGGGCGGCGGCAACTACGATGCCCCGGGCCAATTGGTGGGCGACTTCGTGGCCGGTCGCGCCTCGACGGAATTTGGCAGCGTGGTGCCCTCGTACAAGCCCGCCGTGCACCTGACGGACCTGGCGCCATCGCTGCCCGAGTACGCGATCACGGCCCTGCGTGAAGCATTTCCGGCGTTCAACAAGCAGATCAAGGGCTATTACAAGGCCGACGCCGTGCTGACGGGCGTGGAAACGCGCACCTCGTCGCCGATCCGCATCAAGCGCCGCGACGACGACCTGCAAAGTTTGAACACGCGGGGATTGTTCCCGGCCGGCGAAGGCGCCGGCTATGCGGGCGGTATCCTGTCGGCAGCCGTGGACGGCATCAAGGTGGCCGAAGCGGTGGCGCTATCGATGGCGGCGCGCGGCTAAGCCACTCTGTCCACGCCTTGCCGCGGGACGAAAAAAAACCGGCACATGTGCCGGTTTTTTCTGCATACGCTTTTTAAAACTTGTACGAAGCATTCAGGTAACCGGTACGGCCGCGCGGATCGTAGTAGCGGTCGTCATAGCCATATTGCTGGCCACGGTTTGCCCCCCCCGTCGATGGCACGAACGGAGGACTCTTATCGGTCAGGTTCAGCACGCCGGCGGTAAGGACCCAGCTTTTGCTCGGTGTCCACACCGTCTGCCAGTCGAGAGTCGAATAGAAGCCCGCCTGCATGCGGATCTTTTCCTGGCCCGTCACGGCGCCCGAAGCGTCAAGCACATCGACCGACGTTTCCTTGTCCTTGTAGCCGGACAGGAAGTTGACCGTCAGAGAATTGGCCCAATTACCGGTTTTCAGGGTATTCGTCCACTGACCACGCGTGCGGAAGGTGACGGAACCAAGTTCGTCAAAGTTGCCCAGCGCTGAGTAATACTGGCCGTTGCGTTCCAGCTGCACATCTTCGCGCAACATCTGCGTCGCATTCAACTGCGAAGTGAACAAGCCGATGCCGGAGCGATAACGAGCACTGACATCAATATCGACGCCGGTGGCAAACGATTTACCCAGGTTCTGGTTATCTGCCAGGAAGGCCAGGTAGGTCGTGCCCGTGCCCACGTCCTTGTTGACGCTCCAGGCTTTCGGGAAGTTGGCAGGGTTGGCGAACACCAACTGCTCAGTCAACTGACCGAAAGAATCGCGAATCTGCACATGCCACAGATCGGCGCCCAAGGTAATGGCGCTGATCGGTTCATAGCGGAAACCTATGGTCGCCTGTTTCGATTTCTCAGGCTGCAAGTTGCGGTTGCCGCTAGCCAGCTGATCGTACTGACGATTGCCAGGCTGACATTTTGCATTGAGGCGCGTGGCTATCGCCTGCAGGGCCGGCGTACACGTGTACTTGTCGCTGGTGACGCCATAGCCGCGCTCCAGGGCGTTGACCTGTGGCACCGTTGGCGCATGGAAACCATTGCCGACGGAACCGCGAATCAGCAAGGTGGGCGCCGGCGTCCACTTGAAGCTGGCCTTGGCAGTGGTGGCGCCGCCGAAGTCCGAGAAATCATCGAAGCGCAAGGCCGCGCCCAGTTCCAGTTCCTTCAGCACCGGCGCGATGATTTCGCTGAACACGCCCTTCGAGGTGCGGCTGGCGCTGTACGGCTGGCTGCTGGACGCGTCGCCGAAACGCTGGTCGCATTTCAGGCCCGTCGTGCCGCCGCACAAGGTGCCTTTCACGGGGTCGGCCAGGATGCCCTGCGCAAACGGACTTGGCTTGGCAGAGAATTCTTCGCGGTTGATGTTCGCGCCCACGCCGAGCATCATGGCACCGCCGGGCAGCCGCCGTATTTCGGTCGAGCCATTCAGGTTAATCGTTTGCAGGCGCGAAGTGCCGCCATCCCAGTAGCCGGAAAAGGTAGCCGCCTTGATCGCTTCCTGTGCCGCAGCGGACTGCTTGCCCGGGCCTACGAAGGGATCGAGCAAACCGCTCGCCGCGAGATTCTTGACGGCAATCGCGCCAGGATAGCCGGTAATACTGCCTTTTACGTTGCTTTCCGAGAAATTGTAGGATGCGCTGTAGTCCCAGCCGGCGGCGATACCGCGCGTGCCCACCACCACACTGGCAAAGTCGGCCGTATCTTTCGAGGTACGCTGGCCCATGTCGAACAGCCTGTAAAAAGCCGTGCTATCGCCAGTGATGCCGATTGGCAGCAGATACTTGTTATGCAACGGCGTACCCGCATCGACGGAAATCGCGCCGGGCACGGGAGCGATACGCGAGGTTTGTTTGGTGCGCGACAACAGCACATCCGCAAACACCTCGTGGCCGGCAACCTTGAACGTGCCCGACGCCATGAAGTTGTCGCGTTTTCGCTCCGGATAGATTTCCAGATCCTTGGTGAAGTCATAGCCGCAGTAATCATCGACCAGGCCGCTGCCATCGTTATAGGGCTCGATCACGCGGAAGGTCTTGGTGGGGCAAGAGCCGTTAGTCTTCTGGTAAGGGCTGACCAGTTGGCCATTGTCATCGGTGGCGTTGGCCGGAATCGGGCTGGCCGAAAATTGCTGCTTCTGATAGCGTTTGCCGTTGGCCGAAAATTGCACCTTGCCCGTGCTGGCAAACTTGCGGTCGACCGAAGCGAGCTTATCACGCTCGTCGTGGCCAAAGGTCAGCACAACGTTATAGCCATCTTCCTCCAGGTTACCAAAGCCCTTGGTCGCGCTGATACGTTTCTCACGCGCACCGTTTTTTGGTGCGGAGTAGCCGATGCTCACGTCGCCCATTGTCGTATCGTGCTTGGTAATGAAGTTGACCACGCCGGCAATGGCGTCGGCGCCGTACAGGGCGGATGCACCATCGGTCAGCAATTCCACACGTTCGATTGCCGAGATGGGGATCGAATTCAAGTCGAAACCGGCAGCAAAGCCAGTCAAAGTCTGGCCGCCGAACTGGGCCAGGCGCTTGCCGTTCAACAAGACGAGCGTGCGTGTCTCACCCACGTTGTGCACGGAAATGCCGGCGAAGCCGAAGGTACTACCGCCAACCGAGGAACTTTCGCTGGTGGCGCCCTGGGCAGAAGAGAGCTTCTTGACCAAATCGGTGACCGAGGTGGCGCCTGAGGTGCGGATGGCTTCGGCGGTCAGGACCGTAACCGGCAAGGCACCCTCGGCGGCGATACGTTTAATCGACGAGCCGGTGACTTCCACGCGCTGCATCTGCGCATCTTGAGCCATCGCGGAGTGAGAGGCAACGGACAAGGCCGCAGCCATGCCACCAGCGCAAACAACGCGAACGGCACGGGAGATGACGGTTTCTTTAAGCATGACAAACCCTTTTCATTTTTTCATTATGTAGGCAAAAAAGCTGCTGTCGGGGCTGCAAGCACTCCCCTAAAGGCACTCCTCGTGAGGCGCGCGTTTGACACAACGCCAGCCTCGCCCCCCCCGGCGTCAAGGAAGGCGTAGCACGATGTCGGCATAACAGCCGATGCCAGCCAACTAAAAGTTAGCTAGACAACTACATATAATCACGGGGGTATTCTTTATGTCAACAAAACTCACGACGCGTATGGCATACATGCAACATTGTGAAAATGAAAATCTGGATGCGCATTCCACCAACGATGGCACAACAGCAGGTCAGATCAGTGGCCTAGCGGCAGCCTGATCTGTATATGGCAGCCGGGCGTGCGATCGACGGCGCTGACCTGGCCGCCCAGTTGCTGCACGATGGTGTAGACGATGTGCATGCCCAGGCCGGAGCCGCCCTGGCCCCGCTTGGTGGTGAAAAATGGTTCAAACATATGTTCGCGCACGGCCGGCGCCAGGCCCACGCCATCGTCGGAAAACTCCAGCAGCAGCCAGCGCAAGGCCGCCTCATCCTCGTCCGCCTCGATGCGCGCGCGTATCGTGATGCGTCCTGGCCCGCCCTGCGGATAGCCGTGACGGGCGCTGTTCATCAACAGGTTAGAGAGGATTTGCGACAGTTTTCCAGCCGCCAGGCGCACCTGGCAATCGGGCGCGATATCGAGTTCCACGCCTAGCGCCGCCTTGCGCAGCTCCGGGCTGTGCGCCGACACCAGGCCGTGCACATAGTCGTGCAGCGCCAGGTCGGCCACGTATTCGCTGACCTGGTCCACGGCCAGTTGCTTGAAATTGCCGATCAGGTCGGCGGCGCGCGCCAGGTTGCGCTCGATCAGGGCCGCCGCGCCCTTCAGGGATTCGGCAATGTCGATCAGTTCGGTGCGGCTGACTTTGGCGCCGCCCAGCAACTGCACCAGCTGATCGGCATAACTGCCCATGCTCGACGCGGCCGTCAGCGCCACGCCGATGGGCGTGTTGACTTCATGCGACACACCGGCCACCAGCGAACCGAGGGCCGCCATCTGTTCCTGCTCGATCAGGTTGGCCTGCGCCGCCAGCAGCGATTCGGTGCGCACGCGCACGATTTCTTCCAGCTGCTGGGTGCGCTCCTGGTGCTGCAGCTCGGCCGCGCCGCGGGCCGAGAAGATCGACAGCAACAGCAAGGCCAGCAAGCGCTTGTTTTCATCGATGGGACGCGTGTCGATGGCCGACAGGATGCCCAGGGTCTTGCCTTCGGTATCGATCAGCGGCATGCCGACATAGCTTTCCGCATGCATGTCGACCAGCAGGCTATCGAATGGAAAGCGACGCTGGATATCGCTGCCATGAAAACACATGCTCTGGCAGGTCACGTCCTGGCAAGGCGTGTGCTGCAGGCTGTATTCAATATTCGGCTGGTAGCCATCGCCGCCCCACAGGGCCAGCGTGCGGATGCCTTCACTGCCATCGTCCATGTGCACCAGCCGCCCGGCGATCACGTAGTGCACGTCGAGCGCTTCGGCCAGGTCCTTGACGAGGATGCGCAGGAAGTCGTCGCCTCGGGCGTGCGCCGTCGAGGCCGTAATCGAGCGCAGGGCCGCTTCCGCCAGGGTGCGCCGCTGCTCGGGATCGAACAGGGGCTCTTGCGAATTCACATCAAACAACGGAATACTCATGAATGCTCCTGCGCAGCACTGGAAGCGCCAGCCAACCTGCCGGCGTGGCAACCCTCAGCCATGGCCCGCCCGAGCGGACCTGCCGCGATTGTACCCCTGGCTATTGTTTAATAATACAGATGTACAGGATTTTTTTATAGCCAGCCGGAGCGCTTGAACAGGTAATACATATAACCGCAGACACAGCTCATCAGTCCCACGGCCACGGGATAGCCGTATTGCCAGTCCAGCTCCGGCATGAACTTGAAGTTCATGCCCCACACGCCGGCGAACGCCGTGAACACGGCGAAAATAGCCGCCCAGGCTGCCAACTGCTTGTTCACTTCGCTCTCATCGATGGCCACCATCGACAAATTCACCTGGATGGCCGTGCTGATGGTGTCGCGGATGGTATCGAGCGTGCCATTGATGCGCGCCAGATGATCGTGCACGTCGCGGAAATACTCCTGGGTATCGTGGCACAGCGGCGGCACGCGCCCGCCGTGCAGCTTGCCCACCGCTTCCATCAGGGGTGCCACCACGTGGCGCAAGACCATGACCTTGCGTTTCAATTGATACAGCCGTTCGATATTGTCGCGTTCGGTGCCACGGTCGAAGATACGGTCCTCGATCAATTCCAGCTCCGATTCCAGCGCGTCGAGCACGGGGAAGTAGCGGTCGACGACGGCATCCATCAGCGCGTACAGCACGAAGGCCGAGCCCTGGCGCAGCAAGTGCGGTTCGCGCTCGGCGCGCGCGCGCACACCGAGAAAACCTTGCGAGCTGTTGCTGCGCGACGAGAGCACATAATTGGCGCCGACAAAAATGTCGACTTCGCCCATGACCAGTTCGTTTTCGACCATTTCCACGGTTTTTACCACGGCAAACAAGGAATCGCCATATTCCTCGATCTTCGGACGCTGGTGGCCCCGCTGCGCATCCTCGACGGCCAGTTCGTGCAAGCAAAACTCGTGCTGCATCTGTTTCAGCTCAGCCGGCGTGGCATCAAGCAGGGCCACCCAGACGAAACAGTCAGGGCGCTCGACGTAATCGCTGATATCGTCAATCGGCAAGTCGGCCAGTTTTTTGCCATCCTGGTAGGCCACGCAGTTAATCAGCATACAGTTCCACAATGAAAGTTAAGACCGGACAAAACAGTCCGGCAGGCGCCAGCTTACCTTATCGCCTGCCATTGTTGTGGGTGTTGTGGCGTGCAAGGGACGCCGGGAGGGAAAGCGGACGGAGCGGGGCCCCGTCCGGAAGATAGATCAATCGTCCTTGGCGCCGTCGATGCCCAGTTCGGATATCTTGCGAGTGATGGTGTTGCGGCCGATGCCCAGGCGCACGGCGGCGTCGTTCTTGCGCCCGTGCGTATGCTTGAGCGCCGTCTTGATCAGGGCCGACTCGAATTGCCGCCCCAGCACGGCCATGACTTCCTGCTGTCCCGCACCCAGCATGCCGGCCGCCTGCAATTCCAGCAAGCCGATCCAGCCCGGCGGCGCGCCGTTGGCGGGCGCGGCCGCTTCGAAGACCTGGCCGCCATTCGCTGGCGCCACGTCAGCAGACGCTGGCGCGGCAGCCCCATCGCCCTGCCCTTGCGTCAATTCCAGCGGCAAGTCCTTGATTTCCACCGTCTGGCCTGGCGCCATCACGGTGATCCAGTTGCACAGGTTTTCCAGCTGGCGCACATTGCCGGGCAAATCGAGGCTGCTGAGAAACTGCATCGTCGGTTCGCTCATGCGCTTCGCTTCCACCCCCAGCTGGCGCGCGCTTTGCACCAGGAAGTGGCGCACCAGGATGGGGATATCCTCGCGCCGCTCCCTCAAACTGGGCAGGCGCAGCCGGATTACGTTCAGGCGGTGATACAAGTCTTCTCGGAACAAGCCGTCGCGCACGCGCTGCTCGAGGTTCTGGTGCGTGGCCGTAATGACGCGCACATTCGCCTTCATGGGCTGATGCCCGCCGACGCGATAGAAATGGCCGTCGGACAACACGCGCAGCAAGCGCGTCTGCAGGTCGAACGGCATGTCGCCGATTTCATCGAGAAACAGGGTCCCGTTCTCGGCCTGCTCGAAGCGGCCCCGGCGCGTTGTCTGCGCGCCCGTAAACGCCCCGCGTTCATGACCGAACAATTCCGATTCCAGCAAATCCTTGGGGATCGCCGCCGTGTTCAGGGCAATGAAGGGCTGCGCCGCGCGCGGACTGTGCTTGTGCAGCGCGCGCGCCACGAGTTCCTTGCCGGAACCGGATTCGCCCGTGATGAGCACCGTCACATTCGATTGCGACAGGCGGCCGATGGCGCGGAAGACTTCCTGCATGGCTGGCGCCTGGCCAAGGATTTCCGGCGTTTCCGAGGGGCCCGATTCGACGCTGGTCTCGCGCAAGCTTTCTTCCAGCGCACGGCGGATCAGCTCGACAGCCTTGTCGATGTCGAAAGGCTTGGCCAGGTATTCGAAGGCGCCGCCCTGGAAAGATGCGACGGCCGAATCAAGGTCGGAAAAGGCGGTAATAATAATCACCGGCAAGCCAGGAAAGCGCGACTTGACCGTCTGCAACAATTCCAGGCCGGACGCGCCCGGCATGCGGATATCGGACACGAGCACTTGCGGCGTGTCAAATTCCAGTGCGGCGATGGCGTCGCGCGCATTGGCAAAACTCTTGGTGGCGAGATTTTCCCGCGCCAGGGCTTTTTCCAGCACCCAGCGGATTGATTCGTCGTCGTCAACTATCCAGATTGGCTTCATTAGTGTGTGCGTCCCGCAATGGATTTCATGGGTGGGATACTTCCTCGCTTATGGCAAGGGTAGAACGATCCTGAAATCGGTGTATCCAGGCCGGCTTTCGCACTCGATCACGCCCAGGTGCTGTTGCACGAAGGTTTGCGCCAAGGTCAGTCCCAGCCCGCTGCCGCCTTCCCTGCCCGACACCAGCGGGTAGAAAATCCGGTCGCGGATCTGGGGTGCGATGCCCGGTCCATTGTCAATGATATGCAAGTCTAATGCCAGGCCGTAACGGACCTTGGCCAGGGTCACCTGGCGCGCCACGCGCGTCTTGAAAATCAGCTCCGCATCGCCCGCCTCGATGCGCTCGGCCAGGGCTTGCGCCGCGTTATGCGCGATGTTGAGCACGGTTTGTATCAATTGTTCCTTGTCGCCACGAAACTCGGGGATCGAAGCATCGTAATCGCGCGAAATGGTCAGGCCGCTGGGAAACTCGGCCAGGATCAGGCTGCGCACGCGCTCGCATACTTCATGGATATTCACGTCACCCACGATATGCGGGCGGCGGTGCGGCGCCAGCAGACGGTCGACCAGCGTCTGCAGGCGGTCCGCTTCCTTGATGATGACTTGCGTGTATTCACGCAGCTCGCTCAGGTGCAGGGCTGGCAATTCCAGCTCCAGCAACTGGGCCGCGCCGCGGATGCCGCCCAGCGGGTTCTTGATTTCATGCGCCAGGTTGCGGATCAGCTCCTTGTTGACCTGGCTCTGGTCGAGGATGCGCTCCTCACGGTCGAGTTTTAACTGCTGCACGTTTTCGCGCAGTTCGATCAGCACGCTATCGCGCGGCGCATCGAGCGCGCTGACGATGCTGTGCACGCGCAGCGGTTCGCGCCCCAGGCGCTCCAGGCTCAGGTCCTGGCGCAAGTCGGAAAACTGATGTTCGAGCGCCTGCGCGCAGATGCCGGCCAGCTCCTCGGGATTCAAGAACAGCGCCGTCAGCTTTTGCCGCGACAGGGCTTTCAGCGAGCTTTCCAGCAGGTTTTCCGCCGCCGCATTGGCATAGCTGATGCGGCCGTCGCCATCGAGCAGGATCACGGCCGAGGCCAGCAAATCAAGGCCGGCCAGGTGGGCGGGACGACTGGAATGGTTGTCTATTGTCATGGTCTCGTCATCGGATATTGGCGATCTCGCGTTTCAGGGCTTCGACGTTCTGCTGGGTCCGGTTGATATTCTCTTTCAACTGCGCCGCTCTTTCCTGATACTTGGCATAGTTACGCTCGTTGCCCTGGCGTTCAGGTTGTCCGGCGTTAAACTCCAGGCGCTGTGCCGCCAGTTTCTGCTCTTCGCTGCGCAATTCGTCCTGCAGGATCTGGCGCCGGTCCAGGTCGCGCGCCCGTTGCTCGGCGCCATCGACCTTGGGAAACGCGCCGGCGGCAGGCGCCGCCGTGGCCACCGCCTGCGTGGCGGGCCGGGCAGGCGCGCCGGCCAGCGGCGCCGTCTTGCGTGGCGGCGCCGTCATGGCGCCGGGCAAATCGAGCAGCTGGCAATGCGCGCCGGCGCGCTTGTCCGTGTATGTCTTGTGTCCTTGCGCATCGGCGCACACATACAGCTGCCCGTGCGCCTGTGCCGCCGCGCCCAGCAATCCTGCCATCAGCGCCATTCTGTAATGCTTGGTCAATCTTCACTCCTGTCGGCTCGTGCCGCATCGTTCCTGGGCCGACTATACAACACCGCACTCGCGCCGCCTTGGCCTACTGCATAAAAAAACGCGGGCAAGACCGATCGCCTCACCCGCGTTTTTTATTCACTACCGGCAAGTTGCCGGCATGGCGCCATTACAGCGAGTAGTACATGTCGAACTCGGCAGGATGCGTGGTCATGCGCATGCGCTGTACGTCCTGCATTTTCAGTTCCAGGTAAGCATCGATCATCGAATCGCTGAACACGCCGCCACGGGTCAGGAACTCGCGGTCCTTGTCCAGGGCTTCCAGTGCTTCTTCCAGCGAAGCGCACACGGTAGGGATCAGTGCGTCTTCTTCTGGCGGCAGATGGTACAGATCTTTCGAGGCGGCTTCGCCCGGATGGATCTTGTTGGCAACGCCGTCCAGACCAGCCATCAGCAGTGCGGCGAAGCACAGGTACGGGTTCGCCAGTGGATCCGGGAAGCGCGCTTCCACGCGGCGGCCTTTTGGATTGGCCACGTGCGGGATACGGATCGAGGCGGAACGGTTTTTCGCCGAGTACGCCAGTTTCACTGGGGCTTCATAGCCTGGAACCAGACGCTTGTACGAGTTGGTGCCCGGGTTGGTGATGGCGTTCAGTGCCTTGGCATGCTTGATGATGCCGCCGATGTAGTACAGGGCGAAATCGGACAGGCCGGCATAGCCGTCGCCAGCGAACAGATTTTTGCCATCTTTCCATACGGATTGATGCACGTGCATGCCCGAACCGTTGTCGCCAACGATAGGTTTCGGCATGAAGGTGGCGGTCTTGCCATAGCTGTGCGCCACGTTCCACACCACGTATTTCAGGTTTTGCGTCCAGTCGGCGCGCTCGACCAGCGTCGAGAACTTGGTGCCGATTTCATTCTGGCCGGCGCCGGCGACTTCGTGATGATGTACTTCAACCGGGATGCCCAGCGATTCCAGAATCAGGCACATTTCCGAACGCATGTCCTGGAAACTGTCCACTGGTGGCACCGGGAAGTAGCCGCCCTTGACGGTAGGACGGTGGCCGCTGTTGCCGCCCTCGATGTCCTTGCCGGTCGACCACGAACCTTCGTCCGAACCGATCTTGACGAAGCAGCCCGACATGTCGATCTTCCAGCGCACGCTGTCGAAGATGAAGAATTCTGGCTCAGGGCCGAAGTAGGCGGTGTCGCCCATGCCCGACGACTTCAGGTAGGCTTCGGCGCGTTTCGCGATCGAGCGCGGGTCGCGGTCATAGCCCTTGCCGTCCGACGGTTCGATCACGTCGCACTGCATGAACAGCGTCGTTTCTTCCATGAACGGATCGATATTGGCCGTGTTTGGATCCGGCAGCAAAATCATGTCGGACGCTTCAATGCCTTTCCAGCCAGCGATCGAAGAACCGTCAAAGGCGTGGCCCGACTCGAATTTGTCCATGTCGAAGTGCGACACGGGAACCGTCACGTGCTGCTCTTTACCACGGGTATCGGCAAAGCGGAAATCAACGAATTTGACTTCGTTTTCTTCTACCATCTTCAAGACTTCTGCGGCTGTCATTGCCATGCGTATCTCCTAAATGAATGTGGGGTGAGCCGACCTTAATGCGTCTGGGCTGATGAAGCGAAGCAAACATTGCGTGCCACCAAAACTCATAAGGATCTTAGCAGATTCCATGCCAGCTTCTGGACGGATGTGGCCACCAAGGTCAAAACCCGGCCATCCCAGTGAAAGTTTTCATACCTGCGATTTTCACGCGCTTTTGCGCCACATCAAGAATGCACTATGCAAGTGCAAAAAACAAATAATGCACCATTATCGTGCATTTTGCGCGAAGTCCTGAAAAATGCCTTCTTGTGGTGCATGTGCCGTGCAGCGCGACTTCCCGTTTGCGGGGCGCGGACGGCGCACTATAATCGACCACACCTTTTCACTTTCATCGAGGACGCCATGACTACCGCCGCCGACATCCTGACCACCGCCCGCAGCCGGGCCAATGAAGGTACGCCATATGCCGGCGCCGTCACGCCGCACGAAGCGCATGAGCTGCTGCAGCACGATGCTGCCGTCAAGCTCATCGATGTGCGCACGAATGCCGAGCGCGACTGGGTCGGCCGGGTCGACATCGCCGATACCCAGCATGGCGCGGTGCAGTGGGCCACGTATCCGGGCGGCGTGCCGAATCCCGACTTCCTCGCGCAATTGGCTGCCCAGGCCGGCAAGGACGAGGTGCTGCTGTTCCTGTGCCGCTCCGGCGTGCGTTCGCGCCATGCCGCCAAGCTGGCCACCGAGCACGGCTATATCAACTGCTTCGACATCCTCGAAGGCTTCGAAGGCGACAAGGATGCGGACGGCCACCGCAAGCAGATCGGCGGCTGGTGCAAGGCGGGCTTGCCGTGGCTGGGCGCCTGACGCTGGCCGCCTGACTATCTGAACCGTGTTTGATCTGGCGGGCCACCCTGTGGCCCGCCATCGGCTACAACCATCCATGCGCGCCCGATTTTTCAACTGCGGCGCAAATTCTCCTTGCAAATATGTACCTTATATAGTACAACTTAGAGGTGCGTCATGGATGCTTGCGGCTTGCGGCAGATTACCGTGCTGTTCTATGCGAACGGCAATGGCGGCGAACCCGTGCGCGACTGGCTCAAGTCGCTGCCCATCGAGTAGCGCCATGTGATCGGGCAAGACTTGATGCATGCGCAATGGCGCTGGCCCGTGGGCATGCCCCTGTGCCGCCATCTCGGGCAAGGCTTGTCGGAAGTACGCAGCAGCTTGCCTGGCAACCGCATCGCCCGCGTGCTGATCTGCCATCACGGCGATTACCTGGTGGCCTTGCACGGCTTTATCAAGAAAACCCGCGCCACGCCCGACGACGACCTGGCGCTGGCCCGCAAACGCCACAAGGAACTGACATGAACGCCACCGCTCCACATCTCGGCAGCAGTCTCGACGACTTCCTCAAGGAAGAAGGCATCTTCGAGCAAACGCAAAACCGCGCCATCAAGGAAGTGATCGCCTGGCAACTGACGCAGGCGATGCAGGAACAATCACTGTCGAAGACGCGCATGGCGGCGCTGCTGCAGACGAGCCGCTCGCAGCTCGACCGCCTGCTTGACCCCAGCAGCGATGTGACCCTCTCCACCCTGGAGCGCGCCGCCGCGCTGGTCGGGCGCAAGCTGTCGATCACCCTCGTCTAAACGAGTTAAGCGCTCAGGCCGGCTCGCCCGCTTCCAGCGCAGGATGCTCGCCCATCAGGCTCAGGATGCGCTTGCGCACGAAATTGATGTGGCTGCGCAAGCCATACAAGCCATCGGCAAACGACAGGGGAATCGATATCTGGTTGACCATTTCCTCGATCTGGTCCAGCCGCTTCAATTGCGCCGCATACACTTGCGCGCGCTGCTCTTGCGGCACATCTTCCAGCGCCTGCTCGACCGTGCGCAGCTGGCCATACCAGCGGTACACGCGCGAGCGGATGCGCCACACGTACAGGGGTGGCACCACGCGCGACAGGGGCAATATCAAAGCACCGAGCGCCACCACCAGCACCCACATGCGGTCAAAGAAATTGGCCAGCCAGAAACTCATATAGCGCTGCAGCACGGGCGCGCCATCCTTGTAGAACTTCAGCGCTTCGGGCGCCACGGGAATTTCCGTATAGCGCGCGGACGGGAACTGCCCCTGTTGCTGGAACCAGCCCGTGCCCCCATGAATGCGGGCCGCCGCCTGCACGAACAGGTCGACCAGGGCCGGATGCAAGTCTTCGCGCGCGACCAAGGTGGCGGTCGGCGCGATCAAATGATAATCCTGCGCGGGAATGTTACGCCCCAGGTCGACGATACCGCGTGGCAAGACGACATGCGTGAGGAAAGGCAGGCGCCGCGTGTACGCCTCCGCTTGCGAAAAATCAAACAGCTTGATGCCCGGCGTTTGCAGCAGCATCTGGATCAGCGGCGCTTCCGGCGCCGAACTGAACACGAGACCATCGATGCGCCCTTCCAGCAGCTCCACCGTGGCGGGCGTGTTCTGCAAGTCGCTCACCGTCAACTCTTTAGCTTCCACGCCATTCACGGACAGCAACTGGCGGAACAGGCTGGGCACGCCCGTGCCTTCCGGCCCCAGGTTGATCTTCATGCCCTTCAATTGCGTCAGTTCCGTCACCGCCTTGTCTTCGCGCAGGAACAGCCAGACGGGTTCCGTAAACAGGCTTCCCAGCGAAATCAAGCCATGGCGCTCGGCATCGGCGTGCTCCGTCGAGCCGCTTTGCACGAAGGCGATATCGGTCTTGCCGCTATTTAAACGCTGCAGGTTTTCCTGCGACCCCAGCGACGGCTGCAAGCTCACCTTGATGCCGTGCTTGGCCAGGGTGGACGCATATTTCTTGCCGAATTCTTCATACGCGCTATTGTCCTGCCCCGTCGACAGGCTCACCTGCCGCGGCGGTGCCGGGTCGACCAGCCAGTAAGCGAGCGCGCAAAACGCACCCACCAGCAACAAGGTGGGACCGGCGGTGGCGAGGAAATCGCGCACGGAAAAGCGGCTGAACGCGAGGATTTTGGACATGTGGTGGCGCATAGGTTTCATGGGTGGCTACGATGCCAAGAAAAGCGCAACTATGCAAGGCACTTTCACAGGCGCGACGTGGCCAAATCCGCTACAGTGGCAGATCAACCACCTGCCCCACGGAGCCCCGCATGCTGAAAATTCTTGGAAAAGCCGCCTCGATCAATGTCCGCAAAGTCTTGTGGACGTGCGAGGAACTCGACCTGCCGTATGAACGCGAAGACTGGGGCAGCGGCTTTCGCGCCACCGACGACCCCGCCTTCCTGGCCCTGAATCCGAACGCCATGGTGCCCGTACTGCTCGATGGCGACCTGGTGCTGTGGGAATCGAACACCATATGCCGCTACCTGTGTGCGCAATCAGGCCGCGAAGACTTGTTGCCAAGTAATCCCCGTGCCCGCGCGGAAGTGGAAAAATGGATGGATTGGCAAATGGGCGACCTCAACAACAGCTGGCGCTACGCCTTCATGTCGCTGGTGCGCCACAGCCCCGCGCACCAGGATGCGGCGCAGCTGGCGGCAGGTATTGCCGGATGGAACAAGATGATGGGCATCGTCGAGCAGCAGCTGCAGCGCACGGGCGCCTTCGTCTGCGGCGAGCAATTCACGCTGGCCGATATCGTGCTGGGCCTGTCCGTCAAGCGCTGGCTGATGGCGCCGATGCAACGCCCCGACTACCCTGCCATCGCCGCCTACCATGCGCGCCTGGAAGATAAAACCGCCGTGTTTGCCGGCTAAAAAAACGCCGGCGTGAACGCCGGCGTTTTGCTACAACTGGCTGCTAGCTGCTAATTCGTGCACTGCCTGGCCACGCCCTCGGCCGGCGCAGGCGGCTCGATCAGCGGCATCAGGCTAGGCGCCAGCGACACCAGCAGTTGCACCGGCAGGGCGCTGGTGAAATCGTAGTTCTTCGATTCCGGTCCGCGCACATACGCCGTCATGCTGCCATAGAAGCGCTCACCGATATTGAACACAAAAGTGGCCGAACGGTTCACATAGCGCGACTCGATCAGGCGGCCACCGGCGCCATACACGTCGAAGCGCTGGTCACCCGTACCCGTCTTGCCGCCCATCGGGATCGGCACGCCGTCGGCGCCGACGAATGCCGTTTTCGCCCGCTTTGCCGTACCGTCCGACACCACTTCGCGGATGGCCTTGGCGACGGCCTTGGCCACGTCCGGCGACAGCACTTGCTCCGCCTCCACCTTCGTGCCCCGCTTGACCATGGTGTCATACGGCGTGTTGGCGGCGAAATGCATGGAATCGATGCGCACGCTCGGTTTGCGCACGCCATCGTTGATGATGATCCCCATCAACTCGGCCAGCGCGGCGGGACGGTCGGCCGACGCGCCCAGAGTGGTCGCGTAGGAAGGCACCAGCGAATCGAACGGGTAGCCCATCTTTTTCCACTGGCGGTGGATTTCCAGGAAACCTTCCACTTCCAGCAAATTGGCGATGCGGCGGTCCTGTGCATGCTTACGGTGCGTATTGAACAGCCATTTATAGACTTCCTGGCGTTCTTTCTCGCTGGCCGCCACCATCTGCGACAGGGTGGAGCCTTCGTGCTGGCGCAGATACGCCACCATCCACAGCTCCAGCGGATGCACATTGGCGAGATAACCGCGGTCGGCCAGCGACCAGTTTTCCATCGCATACTGCTGGTACATCCTGGCCACGCGCTCGGGCGGTACTTCGTTTTGCGACGGCAAGTTGGCGTTGAGGAAATCGCCAAACTCCGCCACCGTGCCCTTCGGATTGACGGTGCGGAAGATATTCGCCAGGCGCACAGGGGTCGGGCGTATGCTGGCCAGCAAAATCTTTTCCTGCTCGTCGACACTCTTGCCGCGGTACTTCTGATAGAAGCGGTGCAGGAACTCGCGCCCTTCCTTGTCGGCAAAACGGCTCAGGTACTGGGCCCGACGCGGATCGTCCGCGTCCGCCAGCAGCGAGGCCGAGGAATCGGGGCGCGAGAACATGTAGTAGCGGGCCACATCGCGCATCAGGCGCACGAACACCAGGTTGGTCGACTGGCGCAGCGCCTGCTGCAGCGTCATGATGCGGCTGTCGTCGAGCTTGGAGAAGTTGCCGAAATGATGCAAGCCACCGCCCGTGAAGAAGCCTTCGCCAGGATTGCCCGAATATTTGCGTTCCATGGCGGCCGCCAGCATGGTGGGCAAGTTGCGCGCCTCGCCGAGCGGCAATGGTTTCAGATAGGCAATCGCCCACTGCGACAGCATGTCCTTCGGATCGACGGCGATCTTGCCCAGCTCGGCGGCGCCCATGCCGCTGTAGCGCTGGTGCAACTGATCGATGATGTCCAGGTAGGTGACCAGGGTGCGCAGCTTGGCCGTCGAACCGAGGTCCAGCTTGGCGCCTTCGTTGATGTCCAGCGGCTGGTCAAAGTTATCCGTTTGCACGCGCAACAAGTTGGCTTGCTCGCCCTTTTGCAGCAAGGTAAAGCTGTAGACCACGTTGGCAGGGTCGCCATTGCCCAGCATGCCCTTGCCCGTCAGGCCGGCCGCTTTCGCCACTTCCGGGTCGCGCAACTCGCGCAAGACCTTGGTGACGGCGTTTTGCGCCTGCGCATCGAGCGTACTGACCACTTTCAGGTCGAGGCGGTCGAGGTTGTACAAACGCGGATCACCGAGCATGCTGGCCAGGTGGTTGCGCACGGCATTCGACGCCTTGCGCGTGACGAACGAGGTCGATGCTTCCGACTGCACGCCCGAAGCCGTCGACGGACGCAGCTTTTCGGCGATGGCCGCATTGCGCAGCTGGGGCGAAATCACGCCCGCCTGCGCCAGCAGGCGCAGATGGCTGTTGGTCAATTCTTCCAGGTCGGCGCCACCGGCCACCAGATAATGCGAAGGACGGCGCTGAGCGATCAGCAGGCTCAGCGCCTGCTTGTAGGCCAGCGCACTGTCCGGCTGGTCCATATTACCCTTGAGCAAGGTCTTCACCTCGGCAAACGGCCGGCCATACCAGACCCACATGCCATCGCCAATGCCGTTGACTTCGCCAAAACCGCTTTTGGCCGACAGCGGCACGGTATTGAGGTAATTGAGGACGATCTTGCGTCGCGTTTCCATGGTGTTTTCGCCATCCTGGTACGAGCGCAGGCTGGCCGACAGCATCTGCAGCAGCTTGTCCTGCATGGAACTGGTGCGCCCGTCTTCCGAATGGCGGTATTTTTCGATTTGCGTGGCCAGGGTGCTGCCGCCACCGCCCCGGTGGCCGCCAAACAGGTTCAGCGCCTTGTCGAGAATGGCCTTGCTCAAACGATCCCATTCCACAGCCGGATTGCGCTCGGGCGTGCCCGGGTCGAGCAATTCGCGGTTTTCGATGAACAACAGGCTTTGCACCAGCGCGGGCGGCGCTTCGGCAAAGCTGTCGAACATGCGCTCGGGGTAACTGGCCGCGAACAGGGGTGCGGCGCGGCAATCGAGGATGGTCAGTCCGGCGCGGTTGTTCTCGTGATACGTGGCAAAGATGCCCCGGTCGACCAGTTGCACCATCTTCGGCGACATGCGTGCCTGCGCCGTGACGGCATAGTCGCGCGCGTTCAGCTTGCTAATAAAGTCCGGCAGACTGGCATAGCCGAGCCGCTCGTCATACGGGCCATGCTGCGGATAGCGGATGGCGCCCGCCGGTGCGGGGCCAGGCTCGACCTTGAACGTCAGTTGGCGGTCCAGACGCGTGAAAAACTCGGCCTGCAGGGACGACGTGCGCACTTCGCGCATGACGAACCACGCCACGCCGGCGATCAGCGCCAGCACAATGATGGCAAAGATCGGCCAGATGCGCGAACGGCGCTTCTTCGGCGGGCTCGCCGGCGGCGGCGCCTCGGCAGCTGGATCAGAGGGGGGCCGCTCTTGCGCGGCCAGGTTGACGCCTGTGTCTTTCATGGGATGCTGGGATAAAGTTGGGTTTGGACGGCGCGGGAAATGCGGCAGCGATACCGCTCCGCGCGGGATAAGACGAGGGCCAGCCAGGGCCGGTCACAACAAAGCTTGCTTAACATGATGTCCATACCGGTGAATCAAAAAAACACGTTACTGCACAGGCAGGCGGCCCTGCAATGATACGCAAGGCCCCTGTTCACCATTCCACCACATCGGCATGGAAACGACTGACGAGCGCGCACAAAAATCTTGCTTCATTGAAGATTTTCGCAAAAAAACAACGTCCTGGAACGGTCGCTTGCGTACATGGATGCACGGCGGGCTGGACGCCAGCGAAAAAGCCGCCGGCGCCGGACTGGCAGCAACTCAGATGGTGGTGTATTCCGCGTGCACGGCGTCGAGCGCGGCGCGCATGTCCGCAAAGGCGGCCGCGGCTTGCGCCGGTTCGCCCTTGACGCCCAGTTCGATATGCCGGCGCGTCTGCGCATCGCCCACGCTGGGCAGGCTGAACACCTTGATCAGCGGAAACTCTGCTTCCAGGCGCACCATCAGCGGCGTCAGCAGGGATTCGGCCGTTTCATACACGAGCAAGGCATGTTCCGCATGCGGCACCTGGTTGAACAAATGGCTGTAATGCGTGTCGAGCACCCATTCGATCATGGGCCAGGACATGACGGGAAAGCCCGGCACGAAATAATGTTCGCGCACGGCAAAGCCGGCAATCTTGTTGTACGGATTCGGAATCAGCTCGGCACCTTCGACAAATTCCGCCATTTTCAGGCGGTGCAGGTTTTCCGGCGAGTTCAAATCGGCCGGCACGCCCGTTTCATCGCCCATTTCCATGATGCGCTGCTCGATATTGCGCTTGCCCTGCGGATGCAGCACCAGTGGCAAGCCCAGCGCATCGGCCGCCGCCTGGCGCGTATGGTCGTCCGGCGTGGCGCCGATGCCGCCAAAGCTGAAAACGATGTCACCGCTGGCAAAACTGCGCTTGAGCAAGGCAACCAGGCGAGCCGGTTCGTCGCCCACGTATTCCGCCCAGCTCAGCTGCAAGCCGCGCTGTTTGAGCATGCTCACTACTTTCGGGAAATGCTGGTCCGTGCGCTTGCCCGACAGGATTTCGTCGCCGATGATGATCAATCCGATAGCCATGGAACTTCCTCGTTCGATTCGATTAAAGGTCAGGATTCACTAAGGTCAGGCGTCCGCCGGCGCCACGTCGGTCATGCCGCGTACGCCCCGCAAACGCGACAGTGCTTCCAGGCAATAATACTGGAACCACAGACCCGTAAAGATAAAAATCAGTACATACAGCCAGATGGCGAACGCCGCCAGGAAGGGGAAGAACACCACAGCCATTACGCCGCCCATCCACAGCATGCCCGGCACGGCGCCGGCCGCGCCGGAAACCATGCCGATGGTCAGCAGGGGCCAGCGCTGCGTGCGCATGATGGCGTGGCGCTCTTCCACGCTGGCATAGTCGGCCATGGCGTCATACGCCATCACGCGGTAAGTCAGCCAGCCCCACAGCACGGCTTGCCCCAGCAATGCGGCGGGCGGAAACGCGTACAGGGGCAACATGACTACCCATATGACGATGAAAAGCAAGAACGTGGCCAGCGAGGTGCCGACGCTGCCAGCCAAGCTGCCGCCATGTTTCTTTTCCAGTTGCGGAAAGTGGCGCCCGCCAATATGGCGGCCGATGGCCGGCATGGCGAACAGGCCCATGAAGATCAGCGCCGTCAAGATCATCAGCGGCAGCAGCATGAACATGGCGATCAGGGGCACGATCACGGCTTTCAGCACGCCCAGGCCAAAGGTGGACAGCACCTGCCCGCTGGTGCGGAAGAAGTCGTACTGCGTGAACAGCGCATGCAGGCTGTCGATCAGCGGCTGCAAGCCCACATACAGGAGTCCGCCCCACAGGATCAGCGACAGGATGAATGGCGCGACGCTCAGCAGCAATATCCTGCCGTGCAATTGCGACAGCAGGGCGCGGCCATACGAATTCAACACATTACGCATCAACGGCGTCCTTTTCGTTTAATTCTTGCAAATTCCACCATGCGGCGCAGGCCCAGCCATTGCTGCTGCCAGAAGCCGCGGCCATAGTTGCGTCCCGGCCGGCCCACGCCATGGCTGTCGATGCGGGCCAGCTGGTCGCGCACGCCCGTGCGCGCATAGCCCGCCGAGAAATTCGCGGTGCCCAGCAGCATATCCCAAATCGGCAAGACCACGCCGAAGTTGCAACCACCCATGCTGCCCTTGCCTTTCGACTCGTGCCCCACGCCGATCGCGTGATGCGTGCGGTGGAAACGGGGTGAAATCAGCAGCCGCTCGCCGATGCGGCCGAAGTGTATCCTCACATTCGCGTGCTGCAAGCTTTGCAGAATGCGCGAAATCGACACCAGCAGCACGTACTGGCCCGGCGGCACGCCGATACCGAGCGCCACCAGGGCCATCACTACGTCGCGCAAGAAGTCATCGAGCAAGTGATTGCGGTCGTCGCTCCACAAGTTCATGTTTTGCTGGCTGTGATGCAGGCTGTGCAAGCCCCACCACCAGCCGACATGGTGCGAGGCCCGATGGTAGCAATAGTCGACGAAGTCCAGTATCACAAAATAAATGATAAAGCTGAGCAAGGGACTGATGCCGGGCAACAGCGACTCCAGGTTCAGCGGATGGATGTTGTCGAAACGCAAGGCGCCCGCCAATGCATCCATCAGCGGATCGAGCGTGAAGAAGACCAGCACGGAAAACAGGCCGATGCGGTGCAGCACCGTGTAAATGAAGTCGTTCCAACGGGCGCGCGCATCGGTGATCTTTTGCGCGGGAATCAAGGCTTCGAGTGGGCGCAGCACAAGAAACAGCAGCACCAGCTCGCACAAGCCGATCAGCAGCCACTCCGTGCCCTCGAACGCCTCTTCCGTGAATTCGCCAAAGCCCAGGTGGTACACAAGGGGGTTGACGATGGTCTGGAACAGCCAGCCTTGCGCCACGCCGAAGGCATCGACCACGGCGTCGATCGCCGGTTGCACGATGGCGCTGATGTCGGCGGCGATCATGGCTGGCCCTTCTTTTGCGCGTAGGCAGGATGCTCGCGCAGCGTGGCAAAACAGAAACCCTTGTCTTGCAAGCCAGAAATCAAGGCATCCAGGTTGGCGGGCGCCCACGGGTCCTTGCGCGACCAGATGCCCATGTGCGAAATGAAAATGTCGCCGCTGCGCAAGTTTGCCAGCGCTTTTTTCAGCAGCATGGCATTCGGATACTTGTCGCTGGGCAGCTCGTCGCCCGAGTAGCCGGCCGGCGCCCAAGCCGCATGCTGGTAGCCGCAGGCGCTGCCGGCCGCCAGGGTGCGCGGCGAGGTGTAGCCGCCCGGCGCGCGCCAGAACGGATCAAGCTTGTGCCCGGTCAACTCCTGGAAGCGCGTATCAACCCGGCGCAATTGCTCGCAGAACTGTTGATCGGACAACGATGCCAGCTTGCCGCCCTCCTTGCCGAACTGGGGCTTGACCTGGATCAAGCCGTTGGCCAGATCCTTCTTCCAGTACACATGGTCAAACGTATGCGTGCCGAACGCATGGCCTTCGGCGACGCGGGCCTTCCAGTACGACGCCCACGACGCGTCGAGCGAATAGTCGCCGCGCGTCGTCTTTTCGTTGGCCAGGAAGAAGGTCGCCTTCACATGGCGTTTATTCAGCACGTCGGCGATCAGCTGCGCTTGCGACTGGCTGCCCGTGTCGAAGGTCATGTAGATGGTGCCCTTGCAGGCGGCGGGTTCGGCTGATGCCGCTGCCGCCGCCTGCGCGGGCGACAGCATGGCGCTGGCGCACAGCAGCACGGCAGGCAAGCCGCCAGTCAGAATAAGACGCTGCATCATTACATGCGCGGCGAGTGGGTGGCGAAATACACGCCATGCGGCGAGCGGCCCACCGGTATCGTCTTGATCACTTTGCGCGTGGTCAAATCGATCACGGCCACTTTCTTGATCCAGCGCAGGGTTACCCACATGGTCTTGCCATCGGGCGTGATTTCCATGCAATCGGGGCCGCCTGGCACATTGATGGTGCCTACGTTTTCCAGCGTCTTCTGGTCGATGATGTTGATGGTGTTCGACACACGGTTCGACACAAACGTCATGCGGTTGTCGCCGAGCGCGCGGAAATTGTGCGTGCCGGCGCCCGCCTTGATGCGCTTGACGGTCTTTTGCGTGCGCCAGTCGATCACTTCCACGTAATCGCTGCCCATGATGCCCACCAGCAAATAGTTTCCGTCAGGCGTCATGGTGATGCCGGCTGGCGCGGGACCGACGGGCATGGTCCATTTGACGGTTTGCGTGGCCAGATCGATGGCGCTGACCTGGTTGCTGCCCTGCTGCGTAATGAAAGCCATGGTACTGTCAGCCGTGAACGCCATGTGGCTGGGCAGCTTTGGCAGCGCGATGCGCTTGGCCAGGGTCAGGTTCTTGCCATCGTAGCGGTACAGGTCGATGCGGTCCAGGCGCAGCGAATTCGAGATGAACCACTTCTGATCCGGCGAAAAGCCGATCTGGTAAGGGTCGAGGATATTGCTGATGCGGCGCTGGATCTGGCCCGACACGGGGTCGAGGAAGATCAACTCGTTACCGACGGAACTGGCGACGATCAGCGACTTGCCGTCCGGCGTTTCCATCAGGTGATGCGGTTCCTTGCCGACGGCAAAGGTGGACAAGGGAGCATAGGTTTTCTGGTCCAGCAGTTGCACCGTAGCATCACGGGAATTGAGCACCACCACCACTTCGGCTTGCGCCGTAGTCATTGCGGAAACCAGGCACAGCGAGGAAAAAACAAGGCGGCGTAGACTGCGGAACATGGAAGAAATCACTGTTAAACACAAAACAGGCATTTTACGTGGAACACTGTATTTTTTGTATTAAATCCCCCCTTAAATGCAAGCGGCAGCCACACATCGCCGTAATTTCCCCTTTTTTTCCTGTCGCGTGCCTGGAATGGCGCTTTGCAACTCATTGCTCTACAATCTGAAGCTTTCATCGCCTACACAAGGATTATCATGACCACCATCACTACCGCTTCCGGCCTGCAATACATCGACACCGTCGTCGGCGAAGGCGCTGAAGCGCAAGCTGGCAACAATGTTGTCGTGCATTACACGGGCTGGCTGCAAAACGACGACGGCAGCGCCGGTTCGAAATTTGATTCGAGCAAAGACCGCAACGACCCATTCGAATTCCCGCTGGGCGCAGGCCGCGTCATTCAAGGCTGGGACGAAGGCGTGCAAGGCATGAAAGTGGGCGGCAAGCGCCAGTTGATCATCCCGGCAGCACTGGGCTATGGCGCACGCGGCGCCGGCGGCGCGATTCCACCGAACGCCACCCTGATTTTCGACGTCGAACTGCTGGGCGTATAAGCACAGACTCTGCAGCGCTCAAGCGATTGCGCCACGCGCCGCCCCTGTTCACTCAGCGGCGGCGCTTTTGTTTTGAGTATCTCCTCTAATGCACGGCGCGCTTTTTTCACTATGATGTCAGGCACTGCAGCACGCACGGTGGCCACTCCGCCGGGCCTGCCGCACTTTTTCAGCGATTCCATCAGCACACAGGAGCCATCATGAGTTTACAAGAGCAATTCGAACAAGCGCAGCTCGATTCCAAGACCCTGTCCGAGCGTCCGGACAATATGACCTTGTTGAAAATCTACGCCTTATTCAAGCAAGCGTCGAGCGGCGACGCCACGGGCGAGCGTCCTGGCATGACCGACTTCGTCAACCGCGCCAAGTTCGACGCCTGGGCGGCCCTGGCCGGCACCTCGACAGAAGAGGCGCAACAGCAATACATCGACTTGATCGAAGACTTGAAGGACTGATCTTCCCTCCCCTGCCCCGGCACCTGCCGGGGCAGTATAATTTCTGCATGACACTATCACCAAATTCCAGAGTTTCCCTGGCACATGCCGCCGACCTGCCCCGTTTGTTCGACGTCTGGCACCTGTCCGTACGCGCCACCCACGATTTTCTCGCCGATGGCGATATCGCCTTCCTGATACCCTTCGTGCGCGATGAACTGGCCAGAGTGACGGCTGAACGCCTGGTGCACGTGTTGCGCACCGATGACGGCGCCGCCTATGCCTTCCTGTGCGTCGAGCACGCCAAGATCGAGATGCTGTTCGTGCATCCCGAGCAGCGCGGCAACGGCGCCGGCCGCGCGCTGGTGCAGCATGCCCTCGCCAGCCTTCAAGCCACAGCCGTCGACGTCAACGAACACAACACGCAGGCAAATGGCTTTTACCAGCACCTGGGCTTTATCGTGGAAAGCCGCTCGGGACTCGACCCGTTCGGCAAGCCTTTCCCCATTTTGCACCTGAAACTAGCCAAAAACGGCTAAAAACTCACAAAAAACCACCAAAACAGCTCGTTAACGACAAAGTGGCTACCGAATCGGTAGCCACTTTTACATACTGAACGGCGTTAAAATTTACTTCTTGGCAGCCGCCAGCGCTTGCGCGATCCAGCCATCAAACGTCTGCTGGTGGTACTTGATCCAGCCAGCCGTATGGCGGGCGATATCGGCCTGCGTGTTTTCGCCGCGGCGCATGCGCTCGTTCTGCGCATTGATATCGGCCACCGGCAATTGCATCACCTCGAACAGCTTGGCTGCGGCCGGATTTTTCTCCGCCCAGGCCTTGTTGGACACAATGCGCGCCGTGTTGACGGCAAATCCGTAATCGCTGCCATCGTCGAGGCGGGTATTCACCTTGTCCGGATTGGCCGAGAATGGCACTTTCAGCCAGACCACGTCCTTGCCCGGCACCAGCACGCCACTGACCCAGTACGGCGTCCAGGTGTAGTACAGGATCGGTTCGCCACGCTTGTAGCGGCCCAGGGTATCGGCGATCAGGGCCGCATAGCTGCCCTGCACGTGCGTCACCGTCTTGCGCAATTTGTACGCATCCATGTGCTTCTCGATCAGCGCTTCGCAGCCCCAGCCCGGATTGCAACCCGTCAAGTCGGCCTTGCCGTCGCCATCATGGTCGAACAGCTTGGCCAGGGTGGGATCGCGCAACTGGTCGATATTCGTGATGTTGTACTTCTCCGCCGTTGCCTTGTCGATCAGATAACCCTGTGCGGCAGGACCGGCATACTGGCCCGTGCGCAACAGCTTGGCGTCGCCGCCTGCATTGTTATAAAAATCCTTGTGCATGGGGTCCCAGTGCACGGCCATGAAAGTGGCGTCGCCATTGGCGATGGCGATATGCGCGGTCGGGTACTCCACTTCCTTGATCGGCTGCACTTCATAGCCCAGCTTTTCCAGGGCTTTGTCGACCAGCATGGTCTGGAAGGTTTCTTCCGCGATCGAGCTTTGCAGCGCCTGCACCTTGACGCCCTTGCCGGGCAGCGCATCGGCGGGGCCGGCCGGCGTCTGCGCCATGGCCAGGCTGGTGGTCAGGGCCAGGGCGGCGAGCGCCAGGGCGGAAAACAGCTGGAACTTGCGTTGCGATTTTTGCGTCACTTTAAAATTATCAATTTGATGCATGTGGTTCCTTTATTGTGCGTTGGCCAGCGTGGCTTGCTGTTCAACATTATTTTTCTCCGTGTTGCCGCGCACCAGGCGCAGCACGAAACCGGCAGGGCCCGTCTGATACCAGTGGCGCACGCCACGGCGTGGCTGGCCCATCGCTTGCGTCAGACGGTCCAGGGTGATGGCCAGCAGCACGATGCCCAGACCACCCACGGTGGCCAAGCCCATGTCCAGGCGGCCAATACCGCGCAGTACCATTTGACCCAGACCACCAACGGCGATCATCGAGGCAATCACGACCATCGACAGCGACAGCATCAGCGACTGGTTGATACCGGCCATGATGGACGGCATGGCCAGCGGAAACTGCACGCGGGTCAGCAACTGCCACGGCGAGGCGCCATACGCGCGGGCCGCTTCGATCAAGTCAGGACGCACCTGGCGGATACCGAGGTTGGTCAGGCGCACCAGCGGCGGCAAGGCAAAGATGATCGTCACGATCACGCCTGGCGCATTACCGATACCAAACAGCATCACCACCGGCACCAGATAAACAAAAGCGGGCGTCGTCTGCATGGCGTCCAGCAAGGGGCGCAGGATATTCTGTGCGCGGTCGCTGCTGGCAAGGAAAATGCCCAGCGGCAAACCAATGGCCAGACAGAAAGCCAGGGAGGTGAGTACCAGCGACAAGGTCGTCATGGCTTCCGGCCAGATGCCCAGCATCGACACGAGCAACAGCGCCAGCACGGTGCCGATGGCCAGGGTGCGGCTGGTAAATTGCCACGCCAGCAAACCGATGATGGCGATCACCGTCAGTGACGGAGCGGCCAGCAGCACGCCTTCCACGCCGGACAACACGCTGTCGATCGGCGCGCGCACAGCCTGGAAGAAGGGGCGGAAATGCGCCACGACCCAGCCCAGGCCCTGGTTGATCCAGCTTTCCAGCGGCAGCGAGCCGTCGAAAATCTGTGTCAGGTGAAAGCCGCTCGCATGTTCCGGCTGCACGGCAGGCGCGGCGGCATCGAGCCACGCGGTGCTGGCGTCGGTGGGCGGCGTCAGCGCCCAGGGATTGATCTGGGCGGCCTGTTCAACAACAGGTTCTACTGTGGAAACGGTGCTTGGGTTCATGCTTGTCCTTTCTGTTGTTGTGGCTCGGCAATGGCTGGCGTATCGCGGTCAAGGAACTTCAGCAAGGTAGTCTTGCTGATGGCGCCGCGGAAGCTGCCATCATTGGCCACCACAGGGACGGCGTATGGCAGTTGCGCCACCTGGCCGAACAGGCCGGCGACTGGCTCATCTGCATTGATGGTCTGCACGTCGGGCAGATACGCATGCGCCAGGCCCAGCGGACCGACATGGCCGTCAAGCGCATTGCGCAGCGAATCGACCGAGACGACGCCGAGGAACTTGCGCTGCGGATTGACGACATACGCAAACGCGCGATCCTGCTCTTCCAGCATCGACAGCGCGGCGCGCGAGCCGCGGCTCGGCGATTCCGACACCACGATCTGGCTCTTGCGGGCAATATCGCTGGCCTTGAAGACGGCCGCAGCATCGACGCCGCGCACGAAGTTGCGTACGTAATCATTGGCCGGCTTGCGCAGAATTTCTTCCGGCGTGCCCACTTGCACCACGTGACCGTCTTTCATGATGGCAACGCGGTCGCCGATGCGCATGGCTTCGTCGAGGTCATGCGAAATGAAGACGATGGTGCGGCGCTTGATTTGCTGCAAACGCAGCAGTTCCGATTGCATTTCCGTACGGATAATCGGATCGAGCGCGGAAAACGCTTCATCCATCAGCAAAATCGATGGATCGCAAGCGAGCGCACGGGCCAGGCCCACGCGCTGCTGCATGCCGCCCGACAATTCGTCGGGATAGCTGGCGCCGTAGCCGTCCAGGCCGACCTGCTCCAGCGCTTGCTGGGCCAGCCCATGGCGCTCGGCCTTGGGCATGCCGGCCAGTTCCATGCCGAAGGCAGTGTTGTCGAGCACGGTAATTTGCGGCAGCAGCGCGAACGACTGGAACACCATGCTGATGTCCTTGCGGCGCAGGGCACGCAGCTGGGCGTCCGGCAAGGTATTGATGTCGTTGCCATCGATCAGGATGCGGCCCGCAGTCGGCTCGATCAGGCGGTTCAGCATGCGTACCAGGGTCGACTTGCCGGAACCGGACAAGCCCATGATGACGAAGATTTCGCCCGCTTCGATGGTAAAGGTGGCGTCGAAGACGCCGATGGTGCAGTCGGTCTGCGCCAGGATGTCCTGCTTGCTGGCGCCCTTGCGGACGAGTTCAAGTGCTTCTTCTGGCTTGTCGCCGAACACTTTGAACACATGGTCGATAATGATTTGTTTTGCCACGATGTGGTTCTCCCTCGATTTGACGAATGGAATGAAACCCAGCAAGCTGCTAGCTTGCGGCGGGAATCAGCAAACCCTGTTGCGTCGGCTACGCCACGGCGCAAAAGCAAGCGCACGGGAGCGACAGGAAACAGGGGGTGACACGCGTGTTACCGGCGGATGGCCAAAGCCGATGCCGGGGTGCCGTGTGCGTGCTAAAAGAGGCTGTGGTTCAGGACTTTTAACAACGCTAGCGCCATGCAAATACATGGCACCAAATGTATTTGACCGAAAAAACGATCAAGCTACTTTTAACTGGATGCGGGTGTAAAACCCGAAGAATTATTCACCACTCAGCGAGCGGAGAGTACTGCGAAGCAGAAGGTGAAACGCGGTGTAGCTGTTGTAAATATGACTCAAGTATAACGCAAAAAGACACTAAAGTCCAATGGCTTTCCAAATAGAAATATGCTAGCAATGTTCGCTAACGTACATTCAGATGTGAAAAAGGCGAAAAGCGACGTGTTTTCATCGTCTTTTCGCCCATCACTGCGACACGCTCCCTAGCACCAAACATGGCGCCAGGCAAGGTACCTGTCCGGCGTCAAACTTGCTCGGTAAACACCTTGCGCATCTTCTCGGCAATCTTGCCTTCGATGGTGGAGGCAAAGGCGCTGAGCATGAAGCCCAGCTTGATTTGCAGTTGCGCCTGCTCTTTTTCCAGAGTCAGCGAACCATCGACGCCGCTGCGCTCGAAGCGCAACACGTCGCCATCCCAGGCGCACGCCAGGTCATACTCCTGGGCCAGCTTGTCGGCCACTTGCTGCGCCGCTTCGCGCGCCTTTGCTGCTGTCAGCTTATGTTGCTGAACTATATTTATATCCGCCATCAAACGATCCTTTTATTATAAAAACGGGGGTAATACGGCCAGCATCATACCAGCCGCCATGCGGCAGGCACGGCCGCGGCAGGCACTGGCCTGGCAAAAAACGCCCGCCGTCCCGCATCTCGTTTGCGCGGAATCAAACAGGACACGCCGAAGCGGGAAGACTATTCCAGTTCCAGTTGCGCGTGTCTTGGAGAGCTACCATGGACCAGAAATTCATCGTGCCGGTCGAAGCCGTATTGACCAAATGCCTGTCCCTGCCGGTGGGCTATGTCCCTACCCCATCGGCGCCGTACCGCCAGCACCGCAAGAATGCGCAACTGACCCTTCAGCCGGGCCCGCCGCGCCTGAGCGACGCAACAGCCCGCAACCTGGCCGCCGTACCCGTCGGTTCGCGCGTGCTGATCTGGAAACAAGACCCCTCCGTCAGCGACCTGGGCACGCGCAAGGCCTTCCTGCCCGGCCTGACCCTGCAAGGCCCGCGCGACGCGCGTATCACGTTCGGCGAACCGGGCATCGCGCAGGTCAGCCCGAATGCCTTCGGCGACTTCATCGTCTCTCCCAACACAGACCAGTTCGATGCCGTGCACACCTTTGCCATCGTACGCATGACGCTCACCATGTACCAGCGCGCGCTGGCCAGCAACAACACGGCGCCGCCGCTGCCCTGGCAATGGAATAGCGCCAGCAATACGACGCCCCTGCGCGTGTTTCCGCACGGCTTGCCCAATGTCATGAATGCGTATTACAGCCGCAGCGACAAGGCCCTCAAGTTCGGCGACTTCATCCCCAGCGGCGCCACCGAGCGCGTCTACACCTGCCGCTCGCTCGACATCGTCTCGCATGAAACGGGGCACGCCGTGCTCGATGGCCTCAAGCCGAATTGGCTGCTCAGTAGCAATCCACCGCAAACGGGCGGCTTGCACGAATCGTTCGGCGATCTGACAGCCATCTTCCTCGCCCTGTCGCAGCTGGACCAGGTAGAAGCGGTGATTGCCCAGACCAAGTCCGACCTGCACGACAAAACGTTTCTGGCCGACCTGGCCGAGCAGTTCGGCCTGGCCCTGGGCCGGCCAAACGGCTTGCGCAATGCCGACAACGACATCAAATTGTCGGAAGCAGGCACGGAAGTGCACGCCATCTCGCAAGTGTTTACGGGCGCCATCTACGACATCCTGGCCGACATCTTTGCCCACGAACGCCAGCCCCAGCTGGAAGACGATGCGGCCGTGCTGCACCGCTGCGGCGACTACCTGCGCAGCCTGGTCTTGCGCGCCCTGGTGGCGTCGCCCGAGCAAGCCGCCACGTATGCCGACGTGGCTGGCCACATGCTCGCGATCACCGAGGCCGATGGCAATGGCGCCTACCTGGACTTCATCCGCAACAGCTTTACCGTGCGCGAAGTGCTCAAGACCAATGCCATGACAGAAGATGGCCAGATGACCTTTGCCCCCGACGTCGTCGACGGGGACGGCGCCGTACAAGACAGACGCGCCTGCTGCGGTACCATGAACCATGCGCAATACAGCGAGTCAGACCAGTTGCTCGAAGCGGAGCGCGAAGCGCTGGCCGCCTGGTGCCGCAGTTACGGCGCCCACTAGATCGCCGCGCACCAGCACGCCCGCCTCAAACCTGCCGGACTGCCGGCAGGCGATAGCGCGCCGACCACCATCGACAACAAGGAGCACCATGAAAATTTCAGCCCGCAGCAGCGGCGGCTTTGCCGGCCTGAGTGAACAATATGACATCGATACGCAAGCCCATCCGGCTGGCCCCGGGCTGGAAGCGGCTTTGGCCAGTAGCGGCTTTTTCACGCACCAGCAAGCCACGGGCGAACAGTTGGGCGCCGATATCCCCCACTGGCAGATCACCGTCGATGCGCCCACCGCGCGCCGCACCATCACGTTTGCCGAGGATGGCAGTGCAGAAAATGTACGTTGGCAACAGTTGCTGATGCAAATACGTGCCAGCGCCTGATTTTTCTGGCACGTATTTGGCATCGATCTTGATTTGAGTAAAACAAAAACACCACACGACAAGACAGCACGCCGCCCGCCCTGCAGCCTGCAGCATCGGGCGACTGTCGCTTTCTTGCCGCGTTCGTCATGACAACGTCCCGGATAGTCGCTGAATTACACTCTCTGCGCGGCAACGGCAACGCGAAAAAATGAATTTGCTTATATGTATTGTATATAAGCGGGATTTGTGAGAAATAGCGAATTGCCTTAAAATACAATGCTTTGCTTTAGTATGCGCCGCCGAGGTTCCTGCAGGCGCTACAGCACCTCCCCCCAAAATTGATAGGACTGTTATGACCCACGTTGTCACCGAATCCTGCATCGCCTGTCGCTATACAGACTGCGTCGATGTCTGCCCGGTAGATTGTTTCCGGGAAGGCCCGAACTTCCTGGCAATCGATCCGGACGAATGTATTGACTGCGCCGTCTGCGTGGCAGAGTGCCCGGTGAACGCGATTTTCGCGGAAGAAGACGTGCCGGGCGACCAGCAAGCCTTCATCAAGATCAACGTCGATCTGGCCCGCAACTGGCCTTCGATCACCAAGACGAAGGCTGCCTTGCCGGAAGCCGAGCAATACAAGGACGTCAAGGACAAACTCGACATGCTGGTGCGCTAAGCACACGGCAGTTGCGGCGGCCCTTCCGGCGGGAATATTCCTCCCCGCAGGGGCATGACGGCAAATAAATGCACCAAAAGCAGCGGAAACGCTGCTTTTTTTGCTTTTAAAACATCGTTGCAGGTCTATCCACGCAAGTGTGGCACGCTGTCACATCGATGCGCAAACTATGGACCTATGCGCTGTAAAGCACATTTTGTCCTCAACAAATATCGTAGAATTGGATTATGATATTTGAGCCGATATTGGCGCTTGGAATTAAACAAGGACTCTATATGCTTTACCAACTGCACGAACTGCAACGCTCTTTCCTCACTCCGGTGATGCAATGGGCAGACATGTCCTCCAAGTTATTTACCAACCCGGTTTCCCCACTGGCCCACACTCCGTTTTCGCAACGCATCGCAGCCGGCTACGAGCTGATGTACCGCCTTGGCAAAGACTACGAAAAACCGCAATTCGACATCCAATCCGTGCTCGTCCAGGGCGAGAGCGTCGACATCCGCGAACACGTTGTCGTGACAAAACCGTTTTGCCGCCTGATTCACTTCAAAAAAGAAGCCACTGGTTTGCAACAGCCCAAAGTTTTGCTGGTTGCCCCCCTGTCCGGTCACCACTCGACCCTGCTGCGCGATACCGTGCGCGGCTTGCTGGCCGAGCACGATGTCTACATCACCGACTGGACGGACGCGCGCATGGTACCGCTGACGGAAGGCCCGTTCCACCTGGACGACTACATTTACTATGTGCAAGAGTTCATCCGCCTGCTGGCGCCTGACTTGCACGTAATTTCCGTCTGTCAACCGACCGTGCCCGTGCTGGCTGCCATCTCGCTGATGGCGACGGCAAAAGATCCCCACATGCCGAAGACCATGACGATGATGGGCGGCCCCATCGACCCGCGCCGCTCGCCCACGCAAGTCAACAACCTGGCGACGGAAAAGAAATTCTCGTGGTTCGAAAACACTGTGATCTACGCGGTACCGCCGAACTACCCTGGCTTTGGCCGCAAGGTCTATCCAGGCTTCCTGCAGCACGCCGGTTTCATCGCCATGAACCCGGGCCGCCACGCACAAAGCCACCGCGAGTTCTACATGCACCTGGTGACGGGCGATGACGAGCCGGCGGAAGGCCACCGCCAGTTCTACAACGAGTACAACGCCGTGCTGGACATGCCGGCCGAGTACTACCTGGAAACCATCAAAACGGTCTTCCAGGAATTCAGCCTGCCGATGGGCACCTGGAAAGTGGGCGGTCAACTGGTGCGTCCGCAAGACATCACGAATGTGGCGCTGTTTACCGTAGAAGGCGAACTGGACGACATATCCGGCGCAGGCCAGACGCAGGCGGCGCATGATTTGTGTTCCGGCATCCCTGCCGAGATGCAGCAAGACTTCGTGGCGCCGAAATGCGGCCACTACGGCATCTTCTCGGGCCGCCGCTGGCGCGAGATCATTTGCCCGAAAATCGGCGAATTCATCCAGAAACACGGCTAATAGGCTTTGTTTCAACAAAAACGGCACGCCAGGCTACCCTGGCGTGCCGTTTTCTTTTATGCCCACCTCATGCGCGCGATGTTTCGATTTTCACTGTCGGGCGCGTATTGACAAAGATTTGCTCGACTCTCGGCTCGCCTGGCCCCGGCTTTTTCATCGCATAGCCATTCACGGGCTGCGAACGGTTCACCCACAGCGCGTAATACAGATGGTCTGCACGGGGATCTTCCGTATTCGGGTGGATCAATATCGTCAGGCCCAGGCTGTTCAACTGCAGCCACGGCACGATCACGGGCAACAAATCATTGGTAAAGCCGAAATAGAACGAGGGCGTCACGTGCGGGCCGCGCGGCTCCAGGTTCCAGTCGCCCAGTTCGATCTGGAAGCGCTCGGCCGCCCACTTGCGTATCAGCGCCGCTTTCTGATAGCTGTCTTCATCAAAATAGATGTGTGCATGATAACTCTCGATATCCGTGTAAGCGCGCGGCTTGCCCGGCAAGGCTTCCTCGCCGGGCCGCACGCTGACAGGGCGCGGCGTGGGTGCCGTATCCGTATGCTCGCCCCACGGGCTCTTGCCGGGCGCCGCTGGTTTTACGTCTTTCACGCGCTTGACTGCGCCATCCTGCGCCAGCGCCGAACCAGCCAGGCCCGAAGCGGCCAGCGCCGCCACCAGGCCACCGCCACGCAAGACCGTGCGGCGTTGCGGAGAGAGGAGATTGGCCCATTCCAGATCCATGGCCGCGTGTTGATTTTTGTCAGACATAGAGAATTTCCTGTTCTTGATTATAAGTATGGAGATAGCGATGGCAGATCAAAAGTGAATCGTGGCGCGGGCGTAGTAGTAACCGCCAAGGACGCCTAATGGTCCCGAGTTGTCGTACGCGCCCGTGTACTGCGCCAGATTCGATGCGCTGCGCGCTTCGCGCGGCACCTGGCCTGGCTTCTGGTCAAAGACATTGTTGGCACCCACCGTCACGTTGACGCGCTTGCCGATGTCGTAGCCGACGCTGACATCCGTCACGAAGGCGGCTTTCAACTGATAATCGCCGCCCGTGATGGCGTTCAGGCGCTTGAGCTTGCCGTAGCGCGTCTCGCGCACGTTGAATACCCAACCGGATTTTTCATACGCCAGCGTGACGATCTCCTTGTCACGCGGGGCGCGGTACAGCAAGTCGTACTCGGCCGCTTTGCTCAGGGTGCCGATATTCGGCAAGCCTTGCAGCACGGCGGGAAGTTCCGCCTTGCCCACCAGGCTCGTATGGTTGATATTTGCGGCCGCCGTCCAGCGCAGCTTGCCATCGGCCACGCGCAGCACATCCTCGGCCGTGAAATCGATGCCGCGCGTGCGCGTGTCGCCCACGTTGGCAAAATAATGCGCCACCAGGCCATTGCCCACCGCCAAGCCCGCCGAGCGCAGCAGGTTTTCAATGACACTCACTTGCGCCGCCGTCAGCGGCCGACCGCTACCATCGAGCGCTACGCCCGAGCTGCGGTCGATGCCGATGTTCGACGACACACCCAGGCGGTCGCTGACCTTGATTTGATATGCGTCAACGGCAAAGCGCAGGGTAGGCGCAGGATTGAAGGTCAGCCCGGCGGACAGATTCGTCGATTTCTCCGGTTTCAACGCTTGCGCGCCCAGGGCCCGCGCGGCGGTCGAATTCGGCTGCGCCAGAGTGTAGGGCACGCCCGCATGGTCCGAAGTGTTCGAGTACGATTGCGTCACCAGGCTCGGTGCGTGGAACCCATTGCTGATAGTGCCGCGCACAGCCACGGCGGGCGTGACGTCATAACGGGAAGACAGACGGCCCGTGGTCTTGCGGCCGAAATCCGAATACTTTTCGGCACGCAGGGCCGTGTCGAGCAGCAATTGCGGCGTCAGTTTGGCACCCAGGCCCACATATGCCGCATAGCTGTGGCGCGCCGTGTCGGAAGCATCGGCGGGCAGGTAGCCAGCCAGTGCCGACGAGCCACTGCCCTGCCAGGAAGCGGGTTCGCCAGGGCTGCGTTGCTGCGTTTCATGCGAATACTCGAGGCCGACGCTGAGGTCAGCCGGCTCGCTCAAGCCCAGTAACACGGGGCGGCGCACGTCGGCGTTGGTGGTCGAGCGGCTGTAGCGCTGATTGCCGATGCTGAAGTCGGTCTTGCCACCCGGATAAGTCAGCGAGTAGTTGGCCGAGTTTTCCACGCCTACGTCGATATCGTCGCGGCCGTAGGTACTGCTGATATCCCAGCTCCAGCCGGCCGTCTCGCCTTTGATGCCGCCCGTCAGTGCAACATCGTTTTCGCTCGTCGTTTCATACGGCATGAATCCGTCGGGATACACGGACAGCAAGCCGCGGTTGTTATTGAAAATGGTATTGGGCAGGCGGAAATTCTGCGCCGAGCGGGCATTGCGGTGGGCATACGTGCCGAAGCCGTACAGTTGCACTTCATTCGACACGTCATAGCCGAGGTTGGCGCTGAGCGAGGCGGTCGTGCTTTGCGGCACACCCGTATTGCGCCATGGATTGCTGTTGCGGCCCGCTTCGGCCGGGTTCGGCGAAGCACCGGCCGGCAAGCTGTTGTTCGGTCCCAATTTCACCAGTTGCCCATCGCTGTTGCGCACGGCTGGATAGGACAGATAAGCGGAATTCAGGCCGAAATTGCGCACGGCGATGCCCTGGCGCTGGACTTCGGCGCCGAAGTGGGCAAAGCCGTGTTCGCCCAGACGCGTGCCGCCATCGATGCGCACGGAACCGTTCGTGCCATCGCCATCGTAGGTGGAACCGAGCTGCGTGCCAAAGCTGCCCTTGTCATCCGATTTCAGAATGATGTTGATGACGCCGGCAATGGCGTCGGAACCGTAGATAGCCGAGGCACCGTCGCGCAGGATTTCCACGCGGGCAATGGCACCCGTGGGTATCAGGGCCAGGTCGGTGGCGACAGAACCGGGAAAACCATCCTCATTGACGATGGCCGTCGTATGGCGGCGCTTGCCATTGAGCAGCACCAGGGTGTGCGATGGATCGAGGTTGCGCAGCTGCCCGGCGCGTACGATGCTGCCCAGGTCGGGCTGCACGCGGGCCGGCAAGTTAAACGACGGCAAGGCCGTGTCCAGCGCATCGAGCAAGTTCAACTTGCCCGTGGCCAGCAATTGCTGCGCGCTGATCACGTCGATGGGCGCGGCGCTGTTGGCTACGGTGCGGCCCGTGCCGCGCGCGCCCGTGACGATGACGGCGTCGAGCGGTGCGGCGGCCAGCGCGGCTTGCGCATGCGCCACGCCGGGCGCTGACAGCGCCAGCACGGCCACCGAGACGGCGTGCGCCAGTGGCCGCAGGTGGGGTGCGGGGTAGTGCTTGTGAATCAGTTTCAGCATACGAAAACATCCTTTCAAAGTCGTCAACATAGTGGTCGCAGACTAAAGGATGGGCAAACAAACAAGAACGAATGGTTTCGTATTTAGATATTTCGTTTTGGCAACGAACAACAGTGGCGCGACAGGTCAGAGATGCGGTGGAGCCGTCGCCAGGCTCTGGTCGAGCCGCTTCCAGTAATCGCGTTCCAGCCGGGCCGTATCGATGTCGCGCGCCGCTTCGTTGAAGCGCTTTTGCTGCAGCGCGCCGTCTGCGGTGCGCTGGAAGCACACATGCACGGGGCGCTCCTTGAAGACGGTATCGATGATGGCGATGCGCTCGCGCTCGGCCTTGCTGAAGTTGCGTCCCATCAGCAAGTGCAGCAGAACGTGGCGCTCGATGACGATCACGCGATATCGCTTGATGAACAGTTTCTTCAGATTCGTCGCGTCGTTCAAGCCCTCTTCCGTCTTCAGTTCGCCACGCGCCACCATGCCATCGAACTGCTCGCCATTCGAATAGCCGGCCACGGTGCCGATGCGCAGCTGGCCCAGTTCGGCCAGGCTAGTACCGGGCACGCCATCCTCCTTCAGGTAGGCAAGCACCCCTTGTGTGTTGCCAACCGGAACAGAAAAGTGACAGAGTTTTTCCCGTTCAGGCGTGCGCCAGACGGCCAGAAAGCCGGCGTAGCGGGGACTGGCGAGGCCAAACTGCATGGCGCGCTTCCAGGGGAAATATTCATATCTGACCGTATAGCCGAGACGTTCGAAGACAGCGCTGACCATGGCGCCAGACATGCCATCGGCAGGCAGGCTGTAGGAAATGAAGGGCGGCCAGTCTTCCGCCGCGAAGCGGACGATGCGCGAGCTGGCAGCGCCCGGCGCCGCCATGGGGGAACTGGCCTGTCCGTGCGCAAGGGCAAGCGCAGAGTGCATGAACAAACAGAAGGTCAAACCAACTGTCCGGAGGAAACGCATGTTTTGCTCCTATGGCCTGGCACGCCTTGCAAGGCAGCGCAGTAACAGGACTGGCGGTCGGCTTTTTTTGATCATAAGCTTGATAAAAATCATGCTCCCACAAAAAAAAGAAATTGCAAAGTTGTTTATTTACACTTTGACATTCCAGCGGGAAATAAAATACGATTGCGACGCGCCTGCAACAGTCGGCTACAGTGTACGGTATCCCCCTTTCACGACACAGGTTTTTACTTGTGCGCGCGCCGGATGGCCGATAATGGCGTTTTACCGTGGAAGACGACCGTGCCGCACCCTGCCCCTCCCTCACTTGCCGACCAGATCGAAGACTTGCTGCCGCAAACGCAATGCACCAAATGCGGCTACAACGGCTGCCGCCCGTATGCGGAAGCGATTGCCGCAGGCAGCGCCGACATCAACCAGTGCCCACCGGGCGGCGCGCAAGGCATCGTGCGCCTGGCCGGCTTGCTGGGCAAAAAAGTCGTTCCGCTCAATCCCGTCAATGGCCTCGAACGTCCGCGATCTGTCGCCTACATCGATGAATCGCTGTGTATCGGCTGCACCCTGTGTATCCAGGCATGTCCCGTCGATGCCATCGTCGGCGCCGCCAAGCAGATGCATACGGTGGCGACCAGCCTGTGCACGGGCTGCGACCTGTGCGTAGCGCCCTGCCCCGTCGACTGCATCGTGATGTATCCCGTCAGCGGCGACGCCACCGGCTGGGATGCCTGGAGCCAGATGGACGCCGACGATGCGCGTGCGCGCCACGATTTCCGCACGCAGCGGCTGCGCCGCGAAGCCGAAGCCAACGACGCGCGCCTGGCCGCCAAGGCGGTCGCCAAGATGCAGGAAGTGACGCAAGAAGTGCCCGTCACCCCCGATGAACAGGCGGAAAAAGAACGCAAACGCGCCATCATCGCCGCCGCCATGGAGCGCGCGCGCGCCAAGGCCGCTGGCGCCAGCACGGACACCGCCCAGCCAGCTCCCACCACCCCGAAAAAAGACGCATGAACGCTGCCAAACGCCTGGAAATCTTTACGCGCTTCCGCGCCGCCAATCCTTCGCCGAAAACGGAACTCGAATACACGACGCCGTTCGAGCTGCTGATCGCCGTGCTGCTATCGGCGCAGGCGACGGACGTGTCCGTCAACAAGGCGACCCGCTTGCTGTATCCGGTCGCCAATACGCCGGCCACGATACTGGCACTGGGTGTCGACGAGCTTGCCAGCTACATTCGCACCATCGGCCTGTTCCGCACCAAGGCGAAGAACGTTATCGCCACCTGCCAGATCCTGCTCGAGCAGCACGGCGGCGAAGTGCCGCGCGACCGTGCCTCGCTGGAAGCCTTGCCAGGCGTGGGCCGCAAGACGGCGAATGTGGTCATGAACACGGCGTTTGGCGCACCGACCATGGCAGTCGACACGCATATCTTCCGCGTCTCGAACCGCACCGGCATCGCACCGGGCAAGAATGTCGATATCGTCGAGCAAAAACTGTTGAAATTCATACCCAAGGAATTCCTGCACGACGCCCACCACTGGCTCATCCTGCACGGCCGCTACACGTGCACGGCGCGCAAACCGCAATGCTGGAACTGCATGATTGCCGACTTGTGCGATTACAAGGACAAGTCGCCGATGCCGGCCGTGGTGTAAAGCAAAAAAAACGGCCCGCAATGGCCGTTTTGATAGGTCACGCACTGCAAGCTGGTGTTTACAGCAAGACCATATTGTCGCGGTGAATCAGCTCATGGCCTTCCATGTAGCCGAGAATCGCCTCGATCTCGATGGAGGGCTTGCGCATGATGCGGCGCGCTTCGCCGCTCGTGTAGTTGGACAGGCCGCGCGCCACAGGCACGCCGGCAGCATCGACACAGGTGATCACGGCACCGCGGCCGAATTCGCCATTCACGCCCGTCACACCGATCGGCAGCAGGGACTTGCCTTCCTGGCGCAGCTTTTGCACGGCGCCAGCGTCCAGCACGACGGCGCCGGCCGTGTGCAGATGATCGGCCATCCACTGCTTGCGCGCCGTCAGTTGTCCTGTTTGTGCCAGCAACTCCGTGCCGATCGCTTCCCCCTTGGCCAGCCTGCTCAGCACATCGCTGTCGCGGCCCCAGGCGATGATGGTGTGTGCACCCGACTTGGCGGCGCGCTTGGCAGCGAGGATTTTCGTCAGCATGCCGCCACGCCCCAGGCTGCTGCCGGCGCCGCCGGCCATCGCTTCCAGGGCGGGATCGCCGGCGATGCCCTGCGTGATCAGGTAAGCGTTCGGGTCCTTGCGCGGGTCGGCCGAAAACAGGCCGTGCTGGTCGGTCAGGATGACCAGGGCATCGGCCTCGATCAGGTTCGCCACCAGGGCGCCCAAGGTATCGTTGTCGCCGAACTTGATTTCATCGGTGACGACGGTGTCGTTTTCATTGATGATCGGCACCACGCCCAGGCGCAGCAGGGTCGTCAGGGTGGAGCGGGCGTTCAGGTAGCGCTCGCGGTCGGCCAGGTCGGCGTGCGTCAGCAACACCTGCGCCGTGCCGAGGCTGTGGGCGCGGAAGCTGCTTTCATAGATTTGCGCCAGGCCCATCTGGCCGACGGCGGCGCAGGCCTGCAATTCGTGGATATCGGTGGGGCGCTGCTCGAAACCGAGGCGCAGCATGCCTTCGGCGATGGCGCCGGAGCTGACCAGCACGACTTCCTTGCCCATAGCGCGCAAGCCGGAAATCTGCGCAGCCCAGCGGGCAATGGCGGCATGGTCGAGTCCGCGGCCATCATTGGTGACCAGCGAGGAGCCGACTTTGATGATAATGCGGGTAGCTTTTTGAATCACGGAATCCATGGGGCGGCGCTCTTCACTTAATAGACGTCAGCGCGCAGGACGCAGCAGCAGCAAGGCCAGCCCCGCCGTCAGCTCCATTGCGCACATGAACAACACAAAACCCTGAGGCAAGCCGAAACTGATGGCCGCGTACAAACGGCCGGCGGGCTGCGCCAGGACCAACATTGCAGTGATATCGCCGAGGATGGGCGGTTCGCCCGGCCGTGCTGCGAACAGCGCCAGGAGCGCGGTAGCGCCCCAGACACCGACATGAGAGGCGTAGAACTGGCTGTAGCCATTGACGCCATTGAGGAAGATGCCCATGCCGGCCGCCAACTCATCGGCGAACAGCAGGCAGGCGACCGCGCTCAGCCCGTAAGCATACGCGATCAGATGCAATACACGGCGCTGCCACGCTTGCTTGCGCGCTGGCGCGACAGCGACCGCCTGTACTGACATCAGGATACAGCCTTAGTCGATAATCTTGAAACGCGGATCATCCGGGTCGATCGACGAGATACCGCGTGCTTCTTCGGTCATCTGCGTTTCTTCGGCACGGCTTTCGCTGTGTTTCTTCGCTTCCAGATGTTGATAAATTGCATTCACCAGTTCCGGGCAACCCTGATGGTTCAGCGCGGAAATCTCGAAGACGGGACCTTTCCAGGCGAAACGCTTGAGGAAGTCCTTCACCAGCTTCTTGCGCTCTTCTTCCGGCACCATGTCGAGCTTGTTCAACACCAGCCAGCGCGGCTTGTCGACCAGCGACTCGTCGTATTTCTTCAGTTCCTTGACCAGCGCCTTGGCTTCCTTGACAGGATCGACGTTGGTTTCAAACGGCGCCAGGTCGACGATGTGCAACAGCAGACCCGTACGCTGCAAGTGACGCAGGAATTGATGGCCCAGGCCCGCGCCTTCGGAAGCGCCTTCGATCAAGCCCGGAATATCGGCGATCACAAAGCTCTTCTCGTGCGACACGCGCACCACGCCCAGGTTCGGGTGCAGGGTGGTAAATGGGTAATCGGCAATTTTCGGGCGCGCGTTCGAGACGGCCGAAATGAAGGTCGACTTGCCGGCGTTCGGCATGCCCAGCAGGCCCACATCGGCCAGTACTTTCAGTTCCAGTCGCAGTTCGCGGCGCTCGCCTTCCTTGCCCTCGCCTTTTTGGCGCGGCGCGCGGTTGGTCGAGGACTTGAAGTGGATATTACCCCAGCCGCCTTCGCCGCCCTTGGCCAGCATTTCGATCTGGCCGTGTTCGGTCAAATCGGCCAGAATTTCGCCGCTCGCGTTGTCGATGATCAAGGTGCCCACAGGCATGCGCAGGTGGATGTCATCCGCGCCCTTGCCATAGCAATCTGCGCCACGGCCAGGCTCGCCATTGCGAGCCTTGTGCATTTTGGAGAAGCGGAAATCGACGAGCGTGTTGATATTGCGGTCGGCGACTGCCCAAATGGTGCCGCCCTTGCCGCCATCGCCGCCATCGGGACCGCCGAAAGGCCTGAATTTTTCACGGCAGAAAGAGGCGCAGCCGTTGCCGCCATCGCCCGCGATGACTTCGATTTTTGCTTCGTCGATAAACTTCATAATTTTGCCGCCATAAAACTAAAAAGGCTCTACCTTGGGCAGAGCCTTTCGATTGAAGGCTTGCGCCTTACATCATGCGATCACAGCGGAGCGAACTGGCGCTCCGCGATGAATTACGCTGGTACTGCTGCGTTAGGTACAACGGTCACGAATTGCTTCGAGCCAGCACCTTTGACAACGAACTTCACTTTGCCCGCGATCAGCGCGAACAAGGTGTGGTCTTTGCCCATGCCTACGCCTTCGCCGGCGCGCACTGGCGTGCCGCGTTGACGAATGATGATGCCGCCAGCATTGATAGCTTGGCCGCCGTAGACTTTAACGCCCAGACGTTTTGATTCTGAATCACGGCCGTTTCGCGTTGTGCCGCCGCCTTTTTTATGTGCCATTTAAGACTCCTTGATAGCTGATTAATTCAAACAGCGGCGATTAGCCGTTGATCGAAACGATTTGGATTTCGGTAAAATTCTGGCGATGGCCTTGATGCTTTTGGTAATGCTTACGACGACGCATCTTGAAAATTTTGACCTTATCATGGCGACCATGCGCCACAACCGTAACCAGTACCGTTGCACCTTCGACCAATGGAGCACCAAACTTGATGCTGTCGCCCGCGCCTACTGCGAGCACTTGATCGATGGTGATTTCGGAACCAATGTCTGCCGGTATCTGTTCTACTTTAAGTTTTTCGCCAGCGACAACTTTGTATTGTTTGCCACCGGTTTTTATGACCGCGTACATGATTTGAAACCTCATCAAATGTTGAAAGAATTTGTCCCACTGTCACGCAAAGCAAGCCGTACACAACAGGGGGAACCAGCGATTATACACGGACTGATAAATTGCGTCAAAAACTATTCACAAAGCTTGACGATCGTGGTATGTCGACAACCTGACCATCATGTCAGGCTTGCGCCAGGCGGACAGAAAAGCGTGCGCCAGTGCCAACAAGGTCAAACAATTGCTCTACAGTCATAGGCAAACATCACGCGCGCGCAAGCCTTGTCGTATAATCGCCGCACCCACAATCTAATGCAGGTTCGCCTTGTCTGACGCTAACAAACACGTTAACCAAAACACCATCGTGCAAACGATTGCCGCCGATATGGATGCAGTCAATACGGTGATCCGCCAAAAACTGCACTCCGATGTGATTCTGATCAACCAGATCGCTGAATACATCATCAGCGCAGGCGGCAAACGCATCCGTCCCGTGCTGATTTTGCTGGTGGCCAATGCCCACGCCTATCGCGGCACGGCGCACCATGAACTGGCCGCCGTGGTCGAATTCATCCATACCGCTACTCTGCTGCACGACGACGTCGTCGACGAATCGTCGATGCGCCGCGGACGCCAGACTGCCAACGCCCTGTTCGGCAATGCCGCCTCGGTGCTGGTGGGCGACTTCCTGCACTCGCGCTCGTTCCAGCTGATGGTGTCGCTGAACAATATGCGCGTCATGCAAATCCTCTCCGACGCCACCAACGTGATCGCCGAAGGCGAAGTGCTGCAATTGCTGAACATGCACGACCCGGACGTGACGCAAGAGAGCTACCTGAACGTCATCCGCTCGAAGACGGCCAAGCTGTTCGAAGCGTCGGCGCAACTGGGTGCCCTGATCGCCGGCGCCAGCGAAGACGATATCGAAGCGGCTGCCGAATACGGCCGCTCGCTGGGCACGGCCTTCCAGTTGATCGACGACGTGCTCGACTATGCAGGCGACGCCGCCGAAATCGGCAAGAACGTGGGCGACGACTTGCGCGAAGGCAAACCGACCATGCCGCTGATCTGGCTGATGGAAAACGGTACGCCAGAGCAACGCGAACTGGTACGCAGCTGCATCGAGCAGGGCGACGAACAGCATTTCGACGCCATCCTGGCCGCCATCACCAGCAGCGGCGCCCTCGACTACACCCGCAAACAGGCGGAAATCGCCGGCCAGCGCGCCGCCGATGCCATCGCCGGTTGGCCCGACAGCGTCTACAAGCAATCCATGCTGCAACTGTGTTCGTTTGCCGTCGACCGCAATCACTGATTGCCGTTTGCGCGACAACAAACACGACGGCGCCGATGGCGCCGTTTCTATTACTGCCGTTCATGCTCCATGGCCGCACCCGCCAATGCCTGCACGATGGCCGGCTCCGCTTCCAGCCGTTCGCTGTAGCGGCTGCCCAGGTAATCGCGGCGGTCGCGTACCAGCAGGGTGAATTTGTACAATTCCTCCATCACATCGACCAGGCGCTCGTAATACGGCGACGGTTTCATGCGGCCCGCATCGTCGAATTCCTGATACGCCTTGGCCACCGAAGACTGGTTCGGGATAGTCACCATGCGCATCCAGCGTCCCAGCACGCGCAAGCCATTGACGGCATTGAACGATTGCGAACCACCCGACACTTGCATCACGGCCAGGGTACGGCCCTGCGTGGGCCGCACGCTGCCCGTTTCCAGCGGCAGCCAGTCGATCTGCGATTTGAACACGCCAGTGACGGCGCCATGCCGTTCGGGGCTGCACCACACTTGCCCTTCCGACCATAGCGACAGCGCGCGCAATTCCTGCACCTTCGGGTGCTCGGGCGAAACACTGTCGACCATGGGCAAGCCGTGCGGGTCGAACACGCGCGTCTCGGCCCCGAAGTGACGCAGGATGCGCTCCGCTTCCAGGGTCAGCAGCTTGCTATACGAGCGTTCGCGCAGCGAGCCATACAGCAGCAAAATGCGCGGCGCATGGGTGGAAACCGTGACCGGCGCCAATTTATCCAGGCTCGGCAGATCCAGGTGGGCGGCGCTGATGTTCGGCAACTCATTGGCCAGCTCTTCCATCTCAGGCCACCGGCTTGCCGTCGGCGCCCACTACAGCCTGGCCATCTTCCTTGGAAAATGCGCCTTGCTGCGGCAGCGGCAGGATCTCCAGCACTTTTTCCGATGGCCGGCACAGGCGCACGCCAAGTTCCGTGACGACGATGGGACGGTTGATCAAAATAGGATGGGCTTGCATGGCGTCCAGCAGGGCCGCATCGCTGAGCTCAGGATTGGCCAGGCCCAGTTCCTCGTACAAGGCGCCCTTGTCGCGCATGACGGCGCGCACGGACAAGCCCGCGCGGGCAATCAGGTCGACCAGTTTTTCACGCGAAGGCGGGTGCTTGACGTAATCGATGATGACGGGCTCGACGCCCGTGTTGCGGATCAGGGCCAGGGTGTTGCGCGAGGTGCCGCACGCCGTGTTGTGATAGATCGTGATCGTCATGTCGTCGTTTCCTTGAGTAAATGTGGTTCGCTGACGCAGCAAGGCGCGCCAGCGCAGCAGTTCTCGGTCAAAAAGGCCAGCAAGCCATTCATGCCCGCATAGTTGGCGGCATAGATGATGGAGCGGCCCGCCTTGCTCGCCGTCACCAGATTGGCGTGCGCCAATTCCTTCAAGTGAAACGACAGCGAGGATGGCGCAATGGCCAGCGCCTCGGCGATTTTCGTCGCAGCCATGCCTTGCGGTCCCGCTTGCACCAGCAGGCGGAACACGGCCAGCCGCGATTCCTGCGCCAGCGCCGCCAGGGCCACGATGGCGGAAGCACTCGTCAGCGGCGTCGCCCCGCTCGCTATTGTCTCTGAATTTTCCATATTTCAATAATAGTCGAATTATTGAATCATTTCAAGCGACATGCCTTACCTACGTATCTTACGTAACCCAGCGCACCGACTGTCATGATCTATCGGTCTACCTTGATGAAAAAATCACTGCGATTGGCATTCCCATGACACGCTCGACACCCCTGAAAATCCTTGGCTGGAGCCTGGCCGCCCTGCTGGCCCTCATCGCCATCGTGGTCATCTTCGTGCTGACTTTCGACTGGAACCGCGCCCGCCCCTACATCAACCAGAAGGTGTCGGAAAGCACGGGCCGCGAATTCGTCATCGGCGGCGATCTGCAGGTGCAATGGCGGCAAGGCTTGAAGACGGAGCCGGGCTGGCGCCGCTATGTGCCGCGCCCCCACATCAGCGCGCAGGATGTGCGCATGAGCAACCCGGATTGGGCCACGGCCGGGCCGCAGCTGGCCAGCGCCAGGCGCATCGACGTGGCCATCCAGCCACTGCCCCTGCTGCAGCACAAGGTGGTACTGACGGACCTGGCCCTGGACGCGCCAAACATCGCCCTGCAGCGGCGCGCCGATGGCAGCAATAGCTGGACCTTGAAGGATAACGGCCCTTCGCCATGGGAGGTGGAAATCCAGCGCATGGCCTTTGGCGACGGCGCCATCCGTTACCTGGACGATGGCATCGCCCTCGACCTGCGTGCCAGGGTCAGCTCGACGGCGCCCGACGCCACGCCAGGCGATGCGCCAGGCAGCGCGCCCGTGGAAAAATACGGCATCGCCTTCACCCTGGGCGGCAGCTACCGCAAGGCGCCCGTGACGGGCGGCGGCAAGGCGGGCGCCGTGCTTTCCCTGACCGACAACAATACGGTCTATCCCGTGCAGGCGCACGCCGTGCTGGGCAAGAACAAGGCCAGCATCGATGGCACCCTGACGGACCCGCGCTCGCTGTCCGGCATCGATTTACAGCTAAGCGTGGCCGGCGCCAGCATGGCCGACCTGTATCCGCTGACGGGCGTGCTGCTGCCGGAAACGCCGGACTACGCCACCAAGGGTCGATTGCTGGGCAAGAAGGATGGCGCCAGCTGGACCTGGACTTACCAGAATTTCAAGGGCACGGTGGGCCAGAGCGACCTGGCCGGCACCCTGCAGTATTTGCCGCGCCAGCCCCGTCCCTTGCTGCGCGGCGAAGTAACATCACAGCAGCTGCGCCTGGAAGACCTTGGCCCCACCATCGGCGCGGACAGCAATGCGCAGAAACAGGCACGCGGCAAGGCACCCGTGCAACCCGACAACAAAGCCTTGCCCGTGGAACAGTTCAACACGGCGAATTGGAATGCGCTTGACGCCGATGTGAAATTTACCGGCAAGAAACTGGTGCGCACGCACGACATTCCATTCAAAAACGTCGTCGCCAACATCCACATGAAAGACAAGGTGCTGAGTCTGACGCCGCTCAACTTCGGCATGGCCGGTGGCGACATCACCTCGAACATCACGCTCGATGGCCGTCAAAAGACCATCGCAGCGCAAGCCAAGGTGACGGCGCGCCACCTCAAAATTCGCGAACTGTTTCCCAAGCTGCAATCGATGCAAGCGAGCTTCGGCGAAGTGTATGGCGACGCGGCGCTGACGGGCCACGGCAATTCCGTCTCGGCCATGCTGGCCAGCGCGAATGGCGAACTGGCGGCCACCGTCAGCGAAGGCTCCGTCAGCCAGTTCATGCTGGAACTGGCCGGCCTGAACCTGGCCAATGCCGTCTTCGTGAAAATCTTCGGCGACAAGCAGGTACACCTGAACTGCCTGGCCAGCGATTTCGCCGTCACGAATGGCCAGGCCGACGTGCGCCGCTTCGTGCTTGACACGGACACGGCCGTGGTGAATGTCACGGGCAACGTCAACCTGGCGCACGAAACCCTGGACCTCGACGTGCGCCCGCGCACCAAGGGCGCCCGCATCATCACCCTGCGCACGCCGCTGTACGCGAAAGGCACGTTCAAGCACCCGGACGTGGGCCCGCAAAAAGGCCCGCTGGCCCTGAAAGCCGGCGCCGCCGTGGCGCTGGCCACCATCGTCACGCCGCTGGCCGCCCTGCTGCCGCTGGTCAATATCGACAAAGCCCCCGACACGGACTGCGCCGCCGTCATGGCGCAAGCCAACGCCACGCGCAAGGCGCCCACCTCGCCGGCGACAAATGCACCGGCAAAAAAAGTCAGCGAAGCGCAGATCAAAAAGGCCCAGCAGGAAAAGAAATAAGCTTTGATACAAGCGCTTGCCCCGCTCCTCCAGCTGCTATAAATCAAGGAGCTTTCAATTTTTGGTACCAATGATTTGACATTTTTTGCCCCATATTAGTGGCAAATTAGTGCCAAAAATTGCGGTTTGACCGCGAAAAATATAAGCCGAAGTCATTAAACCTTGCTGCATAACTTAGGAGCATAGCCTCATGGCATCTATTGAAAACCGGTCCCGTTTCATCGTCACTGTTCAAAATCGCGAAGACCTCGTATATTGAATATGCCGCATCCAAACTGGGCCGCACCGACGACGGCTTCGCCATCCGCGTGCGCGAGGTCGCCCCCCCAATGCCTCTATGCGCCTGGCGAAAAGGAGTCTATCGACATCAAACAGCGCCTGGAACTAAAACGTCGCAACGGTCTGTTCGTGGACTATGCCAAGGGCCGCAGCGTGACATTCGCCGACCTGCTGGCCAGGAATCTTCGCGAGGTGTAACTAAACACTTGAACACTTTCAGAGCGCTGGGGGTACGCTCTGATGTCTCTCCTGATGCTCTGGCAGCACTGGCCTTCATCATGCGTTCTCGCCCATTTTATTCAGCATGCGCCATAGGGACCGCTCGCCGGAACTGGAAAAAATCCTCGCCGCCGTGTATTCCATCTACGATGAACACGGCATTGCACACGTCAAGGAAAGCCTGTAGCGGCTAGAGGGCAGCGTCGGCCAGTAATTCGGGACGCAGCGCGCGGATGCGCAGCTCGGTGAAATAGCCGCCCGCCTCGTTGTAGCGCAGATAGTGGCGACCGCAATTCAGGCAGCGCGCCACCTGGCTCAGGTTCGCGGGATAGTAGCGCGGTGCGATGGGCGCGTCCCTGCTGTCATAGCGTGTGCCGTGCGGATGGTATTCGGCAAACGTCGGTTCCTCGTACGGATCTTCGCGCAGGGTGCCAATTTCTTCGAAGCGGTCCAGCTCCAGCGAAGTGGGAAGACGCTGCCAGGCGTCCAGCGGCACGGTGCAGCAGCTGCATTTTTGAGTAACGCCGGCCGAAGCGGCGGCCAGCGTGGACAAGGCAGGGAAATTGATGAATACCATGGTTTAGCCATTGCAAAAGGGCGGCCCATGGCAACGAGCCTGGCCGCGCCCCTTATTCTAGCGCAGACGCATCCTGCCGATACGCGTACCCCATCTTGCCAGGACCAGCTCCAGCAGCATCAGCATGCAGGCGGAAATGAGCAGCAATGGCATCAGCGCGCACATGGCGGCGGCAAGCCCCCAGGCCAGCGCGGAAGGCGAGGTCCAGGCGCCCGGCAGCAGCTTGGGCAAGCCCAGCGAGCCAGGCAAGCGCCGCTTGAAAAACATCACCCAGCCCGATACCAGCGAGAACAGCACGCTGGCGCCGAACAGCAGTAACAGCGCCTGGTTCCACCAGCCGAATTCGCCCCGATGGAACGGAATGCCGATGGCGGTCGCCTTGCCGAACGCCGTCTGCGCATCCCAGCCCGCGTAATACAGCGGCTTGCCGCTGTAGGCATCGAATTGCAGGTCGAAGCGCAAGGTGGGCTGGCTACGGTCGGCCATGGTGGCGCGCCACACATCGTCCTGGCTGGCCGGCGCCGTCAGCTGCACGGCGATGGCGGGTGCATGGCTGCGCGCCACCTGCCAGGCATCCTGCCAGTCGAGCGGACCGCCCGCCCCCTCCTCGATTGAGTGCAGGCCACGCGGCACGGGCGGCGGCGCCTGGCCGCTGATGTCGCGCAGTGCGCGGATGCGCCCGCCCGCCTGCTGGCTCCACGTCAGCCCTGTCGCCAGGATGACCAAACTGATGACGCCGAGCGCCACGCCCAGGAAGGCATGCCACTGGCGCCAGCCATTGCGGCCCCGCGCACCCCGCTTCGGCAAGCCCGATTGGGCGCCGCGCGGCCACCACAGCACCACACCCGTCACCAACATCACCATCAGCCAGCTGGCCGCCAGCTCGATCATCCAGCGCCAGCCATCGTTTTGCAGCAGGCGCGAATGCAGCTTCTTCGCCCAGTTACCGAAGCGCTCCGCAACGGCCAGGCTGCCGAGCACGCGCGTGTCATACGGATTCACATACACGACGATGGCTTGCGCGGGCAGGCCGAACTTCGGCCTGGCGGGCGTGGGCGGCGCGGCATGTCCGCCATGGCCCGCATGTTCATCCTGCGCGCCACCGGGCGGTGCAAACGCCACCTGCACCGCGTCGTCCTGTTGAAACGGCGGCACCACGTGCTGCACCGTCCAGCCACGCGGTGCCGCCAGTTCCGCTGCCGCCACGGCGGCGTCCAGCGGCAGCATCGACGCCTGCGGCGCTACATGATCCAGGTGCTGGTACAGCCTTGCCTCGATCTGCGGCGTGAACACGTACAAAATGCCCGTCAGGGTGGCCACCAAGGCAAACGGTGAGGCGATCAGCGCGGCCCAGAAGTGGATGCGCCAGTACAGGCTTTTACGCCGTGCAACAAGAAATTTTGCATCGTCCATGGCCATCCTCACAGGGCGTTGAAGGTATAGCCCAGGCCCAGCATCACGCTGCGCGGCGCACCGGGCGTGTACTGGTTCTGGCTGTTCGGCGCATAGCTGCCCGTGCCGGCGTAACTGCTGCTGGCCGAATCGGCATAGCGTTTATCGGCCAGGTTGCGCACCTGCGCCCACGCTTCCAGCCCGCGCGCGAGCTGGTAGCTGGCGCGCAGGTTCAGCAGCGCGTGGCCCTTGTACTCCACCGTATTGGCGTTATTCATCCAGTAGCGGCCCTGGTGCACGGCTTCGAGCGCCACCCTGGCGCCGGCCACGGGCTTGTAACCGATCTCGAACGAAGTGATGTCGCGCGGCGCCTGCGGCATGGCCCGTCCGCTGTAATCGAGGCTTGCGGACACCTGGTAGCGCAGGTAGCGGTGGCGCGCGATGGCCGTGGCGAAGCGCGCGTCGAACGGGCCGCTGTCGTAGTTCAGGCCCAGCTCCAGGCCTTCGCTGCGCGTACGGCCAGCATTGCGGTTTTCGCTGTTTCCCGGCGAGAGCGTATAGCTGACGATGGTGTCACGCCCGTCGAGACGGTACAGGGCCGTGTCGAGTTTCAAGCGGCCCTGCAGGAAGGCCCAGCGCAGGCCCAGTTCATAGTTGTTGTAGACGGATGGCTGCAGGTCGGCGATGCCCGTCTTGCCATACAGCTGGCTGACCTCGGGCGGCGTAAAGCCCTGGCTGACGTTCGCATACGCGCTGCCCGCCTGGCCGATGGCGTAGGTGGCGCCCAGCTTCGGGCTCACATGCGAAAAGCGGCGCGACTCGTCGGGTGCGCCGTAATTGACGCTGCCGCCCGGCGCCAGCTTGTTGTGGTAATCGTAGCCGATGGCATCCGAGCGTCCGCCCAGCACCACGCGCGTGCCAGCCAGTGGAGAAAATTCCCATTGCGCGAAGACGGCCGTGTTCAGAATGTCCGTCTGGTAGTCGCGCACGCCCTGGGGATTGCTGGCATTGGCCAGCGTATAGCGCAGATAGCGGCCCGTGGCGGCATCGCGCACGATGGACAGGTTATCGCTGACAAAGGGATTGTCGCTCTTGTCCACGTACACGCCGGCGACCAGGCGCGAACGCAGCCAGGTGAATTCCTGCTGGTGTTTCACGTCCAGCCCCAGCGAATCGACGTGGTTGTTGTTAATGACACCCTTGCACAGCATGCCCGCACAGCCGCCGATGGCATACGCGGGAATCTGTCCATGGTCATTCTTGCGCATAAACACGGTGACGGTGCTCGTGCCATCGGCCGTCGTCGCGCCCTCCCACGCCAGATTCATGCGCGTGGTCTTGTCCTTGCGGTAGGTGAAAGTGTTCAGGCTCTTGCCCGGGGCATTGCGGTAATCGTCTTCAAACAGGCTGCCCGTCATGGCCGCATCGAGGTCCGTGTGCACGATGGTGGCGCGCAGTTGCGAGGTGGGACTGAGCGCATAGTCGGCGCGCAGAGAGAACGAATCCTTGTCGCCATAGCTGTACTCTTGCCAGTTGTCGCGTGAACGGCGCGAACTGTAATGGGAAAAGCGCAGTCCCAGCGCCCCCCAGGTATCGCTGGCGGAGGTGTCGTAGCGGGTGAAGCCGCCCACGTTGTCGCGCCGCACGCCCACCTTGGCCGTCGGCGTGGCGCTGGCGCCGGCCGTCAGGAAATTGACGGCGCCGCCCACGGCATTGCTGCCGTACAGCGAGGAAGCAGCGCCCTTCACCACTTCCACGCCGCTGGCCCCCGCCATGTTCATTTCATTGAGCGAGTTGTGGTTGAAGACGCCCAGCGGACGGATGGGGATGCCGTCTTCCAGGTACTGGTAGACGGCATTCGTACCGATGGGCTGGCGGATGCTCATGCTGTGCTGCTCGTTGCCCAGGTCATTCCAGTACACGCCGGCGATGCGGTTGAGGATATCGCCCATGGTCTTGGGCTTGTCGCGTTCCAGCATGTTGGCATTGACAACGCCGATGGCCTGCGGCGTCTCGGACAGCCACGATTGCGCGCGTGAGCCGGAAACGACGACGGTGTCGATGGCGTGGTCGGTTTGATCAAGTTGCTGCGCCTGCGCGCAGGGGTAGGCCAAGGTGATGGCCACGGCCAGCACCAATAATTTCTTGTTCATGTGATTCTCGTTTAAGTGTGCGGATGCCGCCCGTCGCACTGGAAGGCGCGCAGGGCAAGCACTAAACATGCAAAGACTTAAATGAGGGTGGGCGGTGCGCGCGATTGCGCGGTAGACCAGATGAAGAGCGGTGATGGCGACTGGTAGTACAGGGCCGGGAAAATGGCCGTGCCGCTGGCCACAAGCAGCGGCAGCACGGGACTGGGCGGCAAGCCCACGGAACCCGCATGCGTGGAACAAAAGGCGCAATGCTCCATCTGCATGGCCTTGCCGCCGGATTTTTCATCGGCGGCGCCATCATCGACCTGGCCAAGCTGGACAAACCGGATGCCGGCCACCGAGCAGATTTCGGCCCAGCCGGAGCCGGACTCCTGCTTGGCATTGGCGACGGCCTGGGAAATCGACGGCGCGAGCGCCGCCAGCAAGATCGCGAAACAGGCGATCCAGGCGGCGCAGCGGCGTGTGAAAGAGGTCATTCCCATGGCCGCATTTTACCAGCGGCCGCCGGGACTGGGTAGCGAAAAGCGGTTCAGGCGGCCGGGCAGGCAGCGTTGCCGTTGTCAAAAGCGCGCACCACACTCGCCGTATCGGCGGCGATGCGGTGCACGGCGCGGCGGTGACCGAGCACCAGTTCATCGTAGCCTTCGCCCACCTTTTCATTGGCGACCGTGCGGCAAGTGAGCACCTTGTTGCTGGCAAGCTGGCGCACGCTCCACACGGCATCGATCAGCGCATACCGCCCCATCACGGACTCGAAGCGCTGCACATTGGTGCTGATGCGGTACACGGGCAGGTTGTCGGGGTGCGGCGTGCGGAACACATCGATGGCGCCCAGGTCGCTCGTCACGGCCGTCGACAGGGCCTGGCCGATCTCGCCAGCCAGCGGTCCCGCCCAGCGCTGCTGCTCCAGCAATTCGATGCGTCCCGATGGTGCCGTCACGACGAACTGGTTGCGGCTCACCTGCTGCGGCACGCTGACGGCCAGCACCTCGACATAGTATCTGACGGGTTTGGCCGGCTGCGCGTCGGCACCGCCACTGAGCGTATAGAAATGCTCGGGCTGGGGCGTGGAGCAGGCGCCCAGCAGGCTGGCCGCCAGCAGCGCGGAAAAAATCGCTTTCATCATTTTTTTTCATCTCCTTTTTTACCGCGGATCAGGGACTCGGGATGCCGTTCCAGGTAATCGGACAGCGCGTTCAGCGATTGCAGGGTTTGCGTCAACTGCTGCAAGGCCTGGCGCACGTCAGACTGCAGCGGCGAATCCTTTTGCAGCACCTGTTCGGCCGTGCCGAAGGTCTGTTTCGCCGCCGTCAGGGTATCGCGCATTTCCGGCACCACCTGGCCATCGAGCTGCTTGAACAGGGTATTGGCCTGCTTGATGGTGGCGTTCAAATTGTTGCCGATCTCCGCGTACGGCACCTGATCGAGCTTGCGGGCGATGCTGGCGATCTGCGTCTGCAGCTCATCCAGGGTATTCGGCACGGTGGGCACTTCCAGTGGATACCTGTTCAAGTCCAGCGCCACCTTCGGCGCTTTCGGGAAGAAGTCCAGCGCGATATACAGCTGGCTGGTGAGCAGGTTGCCCGTGCGTAGCTGGGCGCGCAAGCCGCGGCTGACCATGCGTTCGAGCACCTGGTGGCCGGCCGAGCCTTCCGCATCGTCGACGGCCGCCTTGAAGCGCATGCCCAGGCGCGCCGGATACAGATTGACAGTGACGGGCATGCGGAAGTTCTTCTTCACGGGGTCGAACTCGATGCCGACCGAGCGCACCTCACCCAGCACGATGCCACGGAAGTCCACCGTGGCGCCAGGTTGCAAGCCGCGCAGGGACTGGTCGAAATAGAATACGGTGGTAATGGCTTCCCCATCGGGCTCGCGCATGGCGCTGGCCTCGTCGCCCGCCAAACGGAAATTGGTACCGGCCGGCGCCGGTTCTTGGGGCTTGCGGCCATTTTCCGCTTCGAAGGCAATGCCGCCCACCAGCATGGCGGCCAAGGACTGCGTATTCAATTTGAAACCGTTGGAATCGAGGCGCACGTCGACGCCGCTGGCATGCCACCAGCGCGCATTCTTGCCGACGAACTGATCGTATGGCGCGTTCACGAAGACCGACATGGTGATGCCGTTGCCATCCTTGTCCAGCGCAAAGCTGACCACCTTGCCCACGCGCAGGCGGTGGAAGAACAGGGGCGAACCCACGTCGACGGAGCCGAGGCTGTCCGCATGCAGGGTGTACAGCTTGCCCTTCTGGTCACCCGCCACGGCGGGAGGGCTCTCCATGCCGACGAAGTTCTCCTTCTTCTGCTCCGACTTGCCGGTGTCGACGCCGATGTAGGCGCCCGACAGCAAGGTGCCCAGCCCCGTCACGCCGCTGGCACCGATCTGCGGGCGCACTACCCAGAAGCGCGAATCGGCCGTAGCGAAGCGCCGCGCTTCCTTGCTCATGTCGATCGTTACCAGCACCTTGCTCAAGTCGTCGCCCAGGGTAATGGCGCGTACCTGGCCGATGTCGACATCCTTGTACTTGACCTTGGTCTTGCCCGGCTCCAGGCCTTCGGCGCTCTTGAAGCTGACCGTTACCGTGGGGCCCTGGTCGAGGATGGACTTGGCGGCCAGGCCGGCCCCGATCAGCGCGGCCAGCAGCGGAATGAGCCATACCAGCGATGGCAGCCAGCGGCTGCCCTGTTCCACATCGGGTTCCGGCAATGGACGGCCCCCCGTTTCGGCAAGGTCGCCTGCTTCTTTGTCAGCCATGCTGTTCTCCAATCACTGTATTGTTTCCGGTATTTGTCACCATCACGGGTTCTTCCTCTCCCGGCACCTGCCCGTCGACGGGGTCCCAGATCAGGCGCGGATCAAACTGCATCGCCGCCAGCATGGTCAGCACCACCACGGCGCCAAAGGCCAGCGCGCCGGGACCTGCCGTGATCACGGCCAGCGACTTGAAACGCACCAGCGCCACCGTCAGGGTAACGACAAAGATGTCGAGCATGGACCAGCGACCGATGAATTCGACCATGCGGTACAAGATGGTGCGCTGGCGCGGCCGCCAGCGCGAACGCCGCTGCGCCGTAAATGCCAGCAGCGCCAGCACGCCCAGCTTGAGCATGGGCACGACTACGCTGGCGATGAAAATGATGATGGCCAGGCCCTTCGAGCCGCTGGTCCAGAACAGCACCACGCCGCTCATGATGGTGTCATTTTGCGCGCCAAACAGCGTGTACGTGACCATCACGGGCAGCAGATTGGCGGGAATGTAGAGGATCATGGCGGCGATCAGCAAGGCCCAGGTGCGGTTGATGCTGTCCGGTTTGCGTACGTGCAGGGCTGTGCCGCAGCGCACGCACGCCAAGTATTTGCCCTTGCCCAGAGGCGGCGCCACCAAGCCGCAGGCATGGCAAGGCACTACCTTCTCGCCGGGCGCGAAGGCCTTGTAGCGGATGCCGGGCAGCGCTTGACGGGTCAGGTCGTCGCCCAGGTTCCACAGGGCCTTGGGATCGAACGAAACGACGATGGCCAGCATCAGGGTCAGCGCGCCAAACGCGAACAGCCCCGGTTGCGGCAGCACGGTGGCAAGGCTGGTCATCTTGACGACGGTGATCAGGATGCCGATCATCAGCACCTCTGTCATGCCCCACTCGCGTGCCGTCTGCACGGCGCGCAGCACGCGGTTAAAACCCGGGACCTTGACGCCGCCACGCAGGCCCAGCGCCACATACAGCAGGGAGCCCAGTTCGATCGCAGGGAAGAGAATGGTAAACAGGAAGACCATCGTCGCAACGATGTGCATCTGCTCGGACCACAGCACGCGAATGGAGCCGAGCAAGGTGGCGCTGGAGGTCAGTCCATTGACGTCGAGTTCGACGATGGGAAAAAACTGGGCGATCAGGAAGACCAAGGCGGCACCCAGGGTCAGCGCCACCACCTTGTCCAAGGCAGCGGACGCGCCCCGGCCCGAGGCGGCCCGGTACAGCACCGAGCGGCAACGGATGCAGCGCGCCTTCTCGCGCGGACGCAGCGGACGTTTGCGATACAGCACGCCGCAGTCATGACAGCTAATCAGGTCGTATCGGTGCACAGTTGAAGTTTGCCGGCGCGCAAGCGCGACTATCTCATGTCAATGCCAGCCATCATGACAGAGTTGGCATTTTCCTGCACTACGGCACTATTCTTTTCCACTCCCCTGCAACAGGGTCTCTACGGCGCGGCCGATTTGCAGCATTTTATCGTCGGCGCCGGCCAGGGCGCAAATGCCCAGCCCCACGGGTAGCTCACCCTCGGCGTGGCACGGCAGCGACAGCGCGCAGCCATCGAGGAAGTTGATCACGCTGGCGTTGCGCAGCACCAGGCCATTCGTGGCAAAGAAGGTGGCGTCATCGGCTTCCAGCGGCGCCAGTTCCGGTGCGAGAATAGCCACGCTGGGCATCAGCCAGGCGTCGTATGGCGCCAGGCGCCGCTCTGCAACGGAGATCAGGCGCGCGCGTGCATCGAGCAAATCGATGTAGTCAGACGCGCCCTGCTGCTGGCCGCGGCGGATGCGCGCCGCCACGCGCTGGTCGTACTGCGCACCCGTCTCTTCAAGCAACACCCTGTGCCAGTGCCAGGCTTCGGCCGCCACAAGCCCCCCACCGCCATTGATCGCCGGCAGCTCCAGCAATTCCGGGAAATCGAACTGTTCCACCTGCGCGCCGGCCGCGCGCAACTTCTCCAGCGCGCGCTCAAAAGCCTGCTGTACCGGAGGCTCGACAATCGCCCCTACGTAATCGGAGGTAAAACCGAAGCGCAAGCCTTTCAGGGCTGGCGCGCAATCGGGGATATCTTGGCCGGACAAGGCCGCATACAGAATGGCGCAGCAATCGACACTGTGGGCGATGGGACCAGCCGAGTCGAGGGAGCGCGACAGCGGTACCGTGCCAGCCAGCGATACGGAAGCCGCCGTCGGCTTGAAACCGGTCAGGCCGCAAAAAGCGGACGGGATACGAATCGAGCCGCCCGTGTCCGTGCCCAGCGCGCCGGCCGCCATCGCCAAAGCCACAGTGACGGCGCCGCCCGAGGTGGAGCCGCCCGCCACGCGTGCGCGGTCGTGCGGGTTGCGCGGCGTGCCGTAATGGGGATTCAAGCCCAGGCCGGAGAATGCAAATTCGCTCATGTTGGTGCGGCCCAGCAGGATCGCGCCGGCCGCGCGCAGGCGCGCCACGGCACCCGCATCGGCATCGGCGGGCGGCGCATCGGCCAGCGCCAGCGAGGCGGCGCTGCTGACCTGCCCCCTGACGTCGAACAGGTCTTTGATCGAGATGGGTACGCCGGCCAGTGGCGAAGGCACCCAGCCGGCCGCGCGCGCAGCGTCGCTGGCACGCGCTTCCATCAGCGCCTGTTCGCCATCGAGGCTGACATAGGCATGGCCACCCTGGGCCCGGTGCGCCTCGGCGCGTGCCAGCATGCGCTGTGTCAGTTCCACGCTGGTGATGCGGCCGGCGGCGAGGTCGGCCGCCAGTTCCCTTATCGTCGTCCTGCCAGTCAACTCCATGCTGCCTCCTCGATTTTCCAGGCATGCATCTTACCGGATGCAAGCGGCATAGTCGCCGCCCTGTCAGGCGGCCAGAAAGTCGAGCAGGGTCAGTGCGACGATCTTGCTGGCCTTGCGCAAGTCGTCCAGCGCCAGGCGCTCATCGGCCTTCTTCGCGTTCGACTCGGGCACCGTGCGCGGGCCGGCGCCATACAGCACGGCGGGGATGCCCCGTTCGCCATACAGGCGCGCATCTGCATACAGCGGCGTGCCGACGGCGGGAATCGTCTCGCCGAGAATGGCTTGCGCATTCTTTTGCAGGCTGCCGACCAGTTGCTCGGAGCCGGGCAATGGCCGCAGCGCATGCGACAACAACAGACGGCGGATATCGATGCGGATGCCAGGCTCGCTCCGCACGGCGTCTTCGATCAGCGCACGCACCTGCGCTTCCACCGCCACCGGATCTTCTTCCGGAATCATGCGGCGGTCCATCTTCATGACCACCTTGCCTGGCACCACATTGGTATTCGTGCCGCCGTCGATGCGTCCCACCAGCATGGTCGGCGAATCGATGCCTGCCACTTTGGACTTGATCTTTTTCAGCTCAGGCAACTGGCCATAGATGGCGTTGAGGATCTTGTTGGCCGCCTGCAGCGCGTCATGCCCCGTCTCCGGCATGGAACCGTGGCCCGACTTGCCGTGCACGGTGATTTCCAGCTGCAGGCAGGCGTTGTGCGCGGTGACGATGCCGTAGCTGAAACCGGCGGCGATGACGAAATCGGGCTGCGTCAGATTTTGCTCCAGCAGCCAGCCCGGTCCCAGCAAGCCGCCGAATTCCTCGTCATACGTGAAGTGCAGTTCCAGCTGGCCTTTTAATGGAACGCCCAGCGCTTCGAGCGCGCGCGCGGCGAACACATAGGTGGCGAAATCGCCCTTCGAGACGGCCGTCGCGCGGCCATACATATAGCCGCCGTCGATCTGGCCGCCATACGGCGGATAAGTCCAGTTGTCGCCGGGCGGCACCACGTCGCCATGCGCATTCAGCGCCACCGTCGGCCCGCCCGCCGCATACGGCCGGCGCACGATCAGGTTCGTAATGCTTTGCATGCCATATGCCTCGACCTGGTCCGCAGGCACCGCATGCTTTTCGACGTTCCAGCCATACGCCTGCAGCAGCTGCGCCACCAGTTCCGCATGCGGTGCGTTGTTGCCGGGCGGCGTATCCGTCGGCTGCTGCACCACCTGCTGTAAAAATGCGACTTCTTCGTCGAAGTGTTCGTCGATCCAGGCCGTGATCCGTTCCGCGTGCGTTGTCATTTTGCTCCTTGCATGGTCTGTTGTAGCCAGGCGCCCAGCTCACTGCGCTCGGCTTCCGTCATATTGGTCAGGTTCCCGATCGGCATGGCTTTCAGCTCGATGGCCTGCTTGTAGATTTGCGCCGCATGCTGGCGGATTTCCGTTTCATTATCCAGCATCATGCCGGCCGGCGCCGTGGCGAAGCCGGGCTGTGTGGGCTGAGCCGAATGGCAGGTGGCGCAGCGCTGGGCGATGATGGCATGCACGCTCTTGAACTGCGCGGCCGGGTCCACCGCCGGCGCGGCAGCCACGGCCACGGGCGCTTTCGGCGCAATGGCCACTGCCACTGCCATCAGCAGGGCCACGCCGAGGGCCGGATAACGCCACTCCACCCTTCCCTTGTGGCGCAGGTTGAAGAAGTGGCGGATGAAGACGCCGGCCGCCATGATCAGCGCCAGCACCAGCCAGGCGTGATCGTTCCGGTAGGTCATCGCATAGTGGTTGCTGATCATGATGAACAGCACGGGCAACGTAAAATAATTGTTATGCACGCTGCGCTGCTTGGCTTTCATGCCGTGCTTGGGGTCGGGCAGCTTGCCGGCCGCCATGGCTTCGACCATCTTGCGCTGGCCGGGAATGATCAGCATCAGTACATTGGCCACCATGATGGTGCCGATCATGGCGCCCACGTGAATGTAGGCGGCGCGCCCGCTGAGCAAATGCGTGAGCACATATGCGGCGCCAACGATCAGGGCAAACACCGTCACGCCAAACCACAGTTCATATTGCGCCAGCTTGGACCGGCACAGCAGGTCGTACACGGTCCAGCCGATGACGAGGGTGGCGATGCCGATGCCGACGGCCTGGCCGCTGGAAATATCGGCCACGGATTTGTCGATCATCATGGCCTGGGCATTGAAGTAGTAGGCAATCGTCAGCAGCGCGAAACCGGACAGCCAGGTGGAATACGCTTCCCACTTGAACCAGTGCAGTTCCTTTGGCAGTTCGGCGGGCGCCACCAGGTATTTTTGCGGATTGTAAAAGCCGCCGCCATGCACGGCCCACAATTGCCCCGACACGCCCTTCTTCGCCAGCTCGGAGCCAGGCGCGGGCGGACGGATCGAGTTGTCGAGCCAGACGAAATAAAAGGAAGCACCGATCCAGGCGATGCCCGTGATGACGTGCAGCCAGCGGACGATCAGGTTCAGCCACTCAAGGCCGTACGGAATCAGGTAGGCAAATACTTCCATAAATTTCCTCTAGTCAGACCGAAGCTATATTCGTGCCAATCTACACAAGATAAACGGATTTACCGCCCATCACATGAAAAATATCGTATATTTAACATATTCAAATCGATATACAACAGAGCCGCCGCCCCATGTCCAGCCTGCCGCAACACCTCGACCTGCACCTGATCCGCATCCTCTACCTGCTGCTGGTGGAAAAGAATGTCTCGCGCGTGGCGCTGAAACTCAATCAGCCGCAGCCTTCGATTTCCGCCTCCTTGCGCAAGCTGCGCGAATTGACGGGCGACCCGCTGCTGGTGCGCGGTGCGCGCGGCATGGTGCCCACCCAGCATGGCGAAAGCCTGCTCAATCCTGCCAAGCGCATCCTCGACCAGACGGAAAGCCTGTTCGTCAAGAAAACGCCGTTCGTGGCGCAGGAAGAGGCGCGCACCTTCCATATCGCCGCGCCCGACTACCTGGACAGCCAGTTCTTGCCCAACGTGGTGGCGCTGCTGCGCCGCGGTTCGCCGAAGAGCCGCGTGGTGCTGCACAGCCTGGGGCCGGGCATCGACCATATCCGCCAACTGTCCGATGGAGGACTGGACCTGGTCATCGCCAACTGGGACGAGCCACCCGCCCATCTGCACATCTCGAAGCTGTTCGAAGACCCCATCATCTGCGCCATGCATGCGGAAAACGCCTATGCCCGGCGCACGGCCAGCGACGCCATGACGCTCGACGATTATCTGAGTCTGCCCCACGTGGCGCCGTCGCAGATGATGCCCGGCTACCATGGCGTGATCGATTCCTTCCTCGAACGGCAAAACCTGCAGCGCAACGTAGTGGTCGAATCGGCGTATTTCGGCTTGATCCCCTACATGCTGACGCAGACGGACCTGGTGCTCACCACGGGCCGGCAATTCATGCGCTTCTATGAAAAAACCCTGCCGCTGAAAACGTATACCGTGCCATTGAAATTCCCGCCCATGCGCTTTTACCAGCTGTGGCATCAGCGCGTGCACCAGGCGCCCGAACACAAATGGCTGCGCGACCAGGTCAGCGCGGCGGCCAAGGCGCTGGTGCAGCGATAGCCGCTATCAGCACGCGCATATAATGGATACAGGCACGGGGCGCTATCATTACCGCTTGCATGATCGGAAAACCATGACCACCCTTTCAGACCTGAACGCCAACAGCCACGCCGATTTTATCGCCCACCTGCATGGTATCTATGAACATTCGCCCTGGATCGCCCAGCGCGCGGCGCCCGCCCGGCCGTTCGCCAGCCTGACGGCCCTCAAGACGGAGCTGCAGCGCGTACTGGCCCTGGCCTCCCCCGATGAGCAGCTGGGGCTGATCCGCGCCCATCCCGAGCTGGCTGGCAAGGCCGCCATCGCGGGGCAGCTGACGGCGGAGTCGACGCGCGAGCAAGCCAAGTCCGGCTTGAACCTGTGCAGTCCCGAGGAATTTTCCACCCTGCAGCGCCTCAACAGCGAATACAACGCCAAGTTCGGCTTTCCTTTCATCCTGGCCGTGAAGGGCCCGACGGGCGAAGGATTGACGCGCCAGGATATCATCGCCACGTTTGCGCGGCGCCTGAAAAACCGGCCTGCTGATGAACTGGCCGAATCGCTGCGGCAGATCAAGCGCATCGCCGAGCTGCGCCTGAACGACCTGTTCGACGTGCGCCTGGACTTCGGCCCGGCCATCATGCAGCAGGCAGAAACCCTGGCCGGCTGGAGCGACAGCGATTACAACCTGACCTGCGCCTACCTGACGCCAGCGCACCAGAAGACGGCCGCGCAACTGGCCGACTGGATGCGGGAGGCGGGCATGCAGGTGCACATCGACGCCGTCGGCAATGTGGTCGGCCGCTATCTGTCCGACGCGCCAGGCGCAAAGACGCTGATGACGGGATCGCATTACGACACGGTGCGCAACGGCGGAAAATACGATGGCCGGCTGGGCATCGTGCTGCCGATCGCCGTCGTGCGCCACCTGCACGAACGGGGCGAAAAGCTGCCGTTTCATTTCGAGATCGTCGGCTTCGCCGAAGAGGAAGGCGTGCGCTTCAAGAGCACCTTCCTGGGCAGCACGGCCGTGACGGGCAAGTTCGATTTGTCGCTGCTGGAACAAGTTGACGCGGATGGCGTGAGCATGCGCGAGGCGCTGGCTGCCGCCGGCCACGAGGCGAGCGCCATCGGCGCCATCGCGCGCGATCCGGCCGACTTGCTCGGCTATGTGGAAGTGCACATCGAGCAGGGCCCCGTGCTGCTGGAGCGCGACCTGCCGCTGGGGATTGTCACGGCGATTGCGGGCAGCTCGCGCTACCTGGTCAGCCTGAGTGGCGTGGCCAGCCATGCGGGCACCACGCCCATGACCATGCGCAAGGATGCGGCCAGCGCGGCTGCCGAAATCATCCTGCTGGTGGAACAGCGCTGCAACCAGGGCGACGCGCTGGTGGGTACCGTGGGCCAGCTGCAGGTGCCCAACGGTTCCGTCAACGTGATCGCCGGCGCCTGCACCCTGTCGCTCGATATCCGCGCCGCCAGCGATACCGTACGCCAGGCGGCCGTCGACGACATCCTCGATGGCATCGCCGCCATCTGCGCGCGGCGCCAGATCGACTATCAGCTGGAACTGCTGCTGTCGGCGCGTGCAGCGCCGTGTGCGCCGTGGCTGATGGCGCAGCTGGCGCAAGCCGTGGAATCGGTCGGCATCGAACCATACACCTTGCTGTCTGGCGCCGGCCACGACGCCATGGCCATGGCCGCCGTCACCGAAGTGGCCATGCTGTTTACGCGCTGCGGCAATGGCGGCATCAGCCACAACCCGCTGGAAACCATGACGGCCGACGACGCCGACATCGCGGCACGCGCGCTGCTGGCGTTCTTGCGCAACTTCCAGCCCAAGCCCTGAGTGGGGGACGTGGGCCGCTGACCTAGTCGGCCACGGCCCGCTCCAGCATCGCGTGCAGCAGCACATTGCAGCCCGCTTCCAGGTGCTCGGGCTTGGCATCCTCGATTTCATTGTGGCTGATGCCGTCCTTGCACGGCACGAAGATCATGCCGGCCGGCGCCAGCCTGGCCGCGTAGATGGCATCGTGACCGGCGCCCGACACCACGTCCATCACGGAATAACCGAGCTTTGCTGTGGCATTGCGCACGGCGCCAACGCAGTCGGGGTGGAACGGGCATGGCGGGTAATAGGAAACCCGTTCAAGAGATATATCCAGTCCCGTGCCGGTGCGCGTGGCGTCGATAAAGGCCGTGATCTCGCCATGCATGGTGTTGAGCAGTTCATCGTTCACATTGCGCAGGTCGATGCTGAACTTGACTTCACCGGGGATCACGTTGCGGCTGTTCGGGAAGACCTGCACCATGCCCACCGTGCCGCGCCCATACGGCGGGTAGCGGTTGGCAATGGCGACGACTTCCTGCATGATGCTGGTGGCCACCTGCAGCGCGTCCTTGCGCAGCCCCATGGGCGTGGGTCCCGCATGCGCTTCCATGCCCGTCACGACGCAGTCGTACCACGACAGTCCCATCACGGCAGGTACCACGCCGATCACCTTGTCCGCGTCTTCCAGCACGGGGCCCTGCTCGATATGCGTTTCAAAATAGGCGCCGATGGGATGCTCGCCCGGCACCTGGTCTCCACGATAGCCGATGCGCGCCAGCTCTTCGCCCACCGTTTTCCCTTCCGTGTCTTTCGCCGCGTAAGCCGTCTCCAGCGAAAACGCGCCGCAAAAGACGCCGGAGCCCATCATCACGGGCACGAAGCGCGAGCCTTCTTCATTGGTCCAGAACGCCACTTCAATGGGTGCCTGCGTCTTGATTTTCAAATCGTTCAGGGTGCGCACCACTTCCAGGCCCGCCAGCACGCCGTAATTGCCATCGAACTTGCCGCCCGTGGGTTGCGTGTCGATATGGCTGCCCGTCATCACGGGCGGCAAGCTATTATTGGTGCCGTCGCGGCGCATGAAGACATTGCCGATCTGGTCGATGGTAATGCTCATGCCAGCTTCGCGGCCCCAGCGCACCACCAGGTCGCGGCCCTGTTTATCCAGATCCGTCAGGGCCAGGCGCTTGACGCCGCCCTTCGCCGTCGCGCCGATCTGCGCCAGTTCCATCAGGGCCGCCCACAGGCGCTCGCCATTGATACGCAATTCATCCATCGTCAACTCCTTATGCGGTGGTGGCGGAAAACGCGGGCCGTTCGATATAGCGTCCGGCCCCTTCGACGGCCATCAGCTCGCCCTTGTGGAACACCACCTTGCCGGCGGCAATCGTGGTGCTGGGGATGCCGCGCACGGTGCGCCCCTCGAAGACATTGAAACCTCCCTTGGCGAACTGCGTCGCGGCGGAAATGGTGCGCGTGCCCTGCGGATCCCACAGCACGATGTCGGCATCGCTGCCTGCGGCGATGACACCCTTGCGTGGATACATATTGAAGATCTGCGCCGCATTGGTCGACGAGACCTTGACGAATTCGGAGGGCGTCAGCATGCCGGAATTGACGCCAGCATCCCATACGACGGCCATGCGTTCCTCGACACCGCCGCAGCCGTTCGGGATGCGCGTGAAGTCCTGCTTGCCGGCCGCCTTCTGCTCGGCGCAGAAGGTGCAGTGGTCGGTGGCCGTCGTGTGCAGGTTGCCGCTTTGCAGGCCGTGCCACAGAGCCGCCTGATGGTGCTTGCCGCGAAACGGTGGGCTCATGACGTGGCCCGCCACGTAGTCGAAATCATCGCTCTGGTAGACGCTGTCGTCGATCACCAGATGGCCCGCCAGCGCTTCACCATACACGCGCTGGCCGTTGGCGCGCGCGCGCGTGATGGCGTCGAGCGACTCTGCGCACGAGACGTGCACGATGTACACGGGCGTGTTGAGAACATTGGCGATGGCGATGGCACGGTTGGCCGCTTCCGCTTCCACGGCGGGCGGGCGCGACAGGGGATGCGCCTGCGGCCCCGTGATGCCCTTTTTAAGCAGCGCTTGCTGCAACTGGAATACCAGCTCGCCGTTTTCCGCATGCACAGTCGGCAATGCCCCGAGTTCCAGCGAGCGGGTAAAGCTTTTTACCAGGGTTTCATCGTCGGCCATGATGGCGTTTTTATACGCCATGAAATGCTTGAAACTGTTCACGCCATGCTCACGCACCAGCACTCCCATCTCTTCATGTACCTGCTCGCTCCACCAGGTGATCGCCACGTGGAACGTGTAGTCGCCGGCCGCCTTGGCCGACCACTCGCGCCACTGATGATACGCCTCGATCAGCGACTGCTTCGGCGCGGGAATCACGAAGTCCATGATGGTGGTGGTGCCGCCCGCCAATCCCGCCGCCGTGCCCGTGAAAAAATCGTCCGACGTCACGGTACCCATGAATGGCAGATTCATGTGCGTGTGGGTATCGATCCCGCCCGGCATCACGTACAGGCCACCTGCATCGATCACGGTGGCGCCAGACGGCACCGGCAGGTTCTCGCCGACGGCGGCGATCATGTCGCCCTCGATCAGCACATCGGCGCGAAACGCGCGGTCGGCGTTGACGACGGTACCGCCACGTATCAGTGTAGTCATCTTGTCTCCTTTGTGATTACGACTGCGGCGCCTGCTGCACGTGCGCCACGGCCTTGCCCTTCATCATGACGCCGTAGACGACGGCGGCGATGGCCACGCCCACGAACCAGGCGTAGGTGTAGATGGTTTTAAAGCCTTCGGCCACGCCGGGAAACGCCGTGGGGAAGGCCGCGTTCAAAAAGCCTGGAATATTCGGCAGCACGGCGATGACAAAGGCGATCAGCGCCGCCATGTTCCAGCCATTGCCATACGAGTAGATGCCGTCATCGCGGTACAGCTGCTTGACGTCGAGCTGCGTCTTGCGCACAAAGTAGTAGTCGACGATGAGGATGCCGGCAATGGGCCCCAGCAAAGCCGAGTAGCCGATCAGCCAGGTGAAGATGTAGCCCTGCGTCGATTCGAGCACCTTCCACGGCATCATGACAATGGCGATGAAGGCCGTGATATAGCCGCCCATCTTGTACGAAATCTGCTTGGGTGCGAGCGAGGAAAAATCGTAGGCGGGCCCCACCAGGTTGGCCGCCAGGTTGACGCTGACCGTGTCGATCAGCAGGATGATCAGGGCGATCAGCACGGCGGCGCCCGTCATGCGGCTGGCCAGGTCGACCGGGTCCCAGATGGCCTTGCCGTACATGACCACCGAGCCTGCCGTGACGATCACGGCCAGCATGGCCAGCAATCCCATGGGCACGGGCAAGCCGATGGACTGGCCGATCACCTGGTCGCGCTGCGTCTTGGCGAAGCGCGTGAAGTCGGGAATGTTCAGTGCCAGGGTGGCCCAGAAACCCACCATGGCCGTCAACGATGGCCAGAAGACGCTCCAGAACTGGCCCGCCTTCTTACCGCCGGGGATGAATTGCGATGGCTGGTCCAGCAGACTGGCCACGCCGCCGGCCTTGCTGTGCACCCAGTACAGCAGCACGAAGCAGATGAGAATTTTCAAGGGCGCCGTATAGGTTTCGAGCTTGCGGATCGATTCCATGCCATGCAGGATGTAATAGAACTGAATGGCCCAGAAAGCCAGGAAGCACAGCAACTGGCTGCCGTTGATGCCCAGGCCCGCGATCTTCTCGCCACCCAGTTCATGCCCCATCAGCACGCCCATCAGGGTGTAGATCATCTGGCCACCAAACCACGTCTGGATGCCATACCAGCCGCAGGCGACGATGGCGCGCATCAGGGCCGGCAGCCGCGCGCCCATGGTGCCAAACGAGGCGCGCGCCAGTACTGCGTACGGAATGCCGTACTTGGTGCCCGCATGGCCGATCAGCAGCATCGGCAGAAGCACGATGGCGTTGGCGAGAAATACCGTGAGCACTGCCTGGTAGCCGGACATGCCGCTGTCGATCAGGCTGGCCGACAGGGTGTAGGCGGGAATGCACATCACCATGCCGACCCACAGCGCGGCGAAGTGATACCAGCGCCAGGTGCGCTGCACCGCGGTGGTGGGCGCAAGGTCTTCATTCCAGAGTTGCGTGTTGCCTGAATAGTCGTGGTTCACAGGTATGCTCCATCGGTTGGGAGGGGATCGGTATTATAGAAACGGCGGCAGCCTAGCTTACCGCAAAGGACCGCTGCCGTTTACAAAATAAACACACGCAAGATACATGCCTTGATGCGTGCCCTATGCCGTCTCCACCAACGCATGCGGGTTGCGCGGATCCTGCGTCCAGTTCATGTATGGCTTGTCCGTGACCTGCGGCACCATCGTGATGCAGCCCTGCACCGGACAGGTGATTTCGCACAGATTGCAACCTACGCATTCCTCCTTGATCACCTCATACGTGCGCGTGCCGGCAGCGTCGATCAGTTGCGCAATCGACTGGTGCGAGGTGTCTTCGCAAGCCACGTAGCACTTGCCGCATTTGATGCAATCATCCTGGTTGATGTGCGCAATGACCTGGTAATTCATGTCCAGGTATTTCCAGTCCGTCGTGTTGGCCACGGCCTTGCCGGAAAAATCGCTGATGCGTTCGTAGCCCTTCTCGTCCATCCAGCGCGACAGGCCATCCTTCATCTCTTCAACGATGCGAAAACCATGCAGCATGGCGGCCGTGCACACCTGCACGCAACCAGCCCCCAGCGCGATGAATTCGGCCGCGTCGCGCCAGTTGCCGATGCCGCCGATGCCTGAAATGGGCAAGCCGCGCGTCTGCGGATCGCGGGCGATTTCCGCCACCATGTTCAGGGCGATCGGTTTCACCGCAGACCCGCAATAGCCACCGTGCGTGCTGGCGCCGCCCACGATGGGCAGGGCCACCATGCGGTCAAGGTCCAGCGAAGTGATCGAGTTGATGGTGTTGATCAGCGAAACGGCGTCCGCGCCGCCTGCCTTGGCCGCGCGCGCCGGCATCCGCACGTCCGTGATATTGGGCGTGAGCTTGACGATGACGGGCAGGCGGCTGTGCTTTTTGCACCACGCGGTGACCATCTGCACATACTCGGGCACCTGCCCCACGGCGGCACCCATACCGCGCTCCGGCATGCCGTGCGGGCAGCCGAAATTGAGTTCGATGCCGTCCGCTCCTGTCGCTTCCACCTTCGGCAAAATGTCGGCCCAATAGTGCTCTTCGCAGGGCAGCATCAGGGAGACGATCATGGCGCGGTCGGGCCAGTCCTTTTTCACCTGCGTGATTTCGCGCAGATTGATTTCCAGAGAACGGTCGGTAATGAGTTCGATATTATTGAAGCCCACCACTTCGCGGTTCTTGCCGTACAGGGCGGAGTAGCGCGACGAGACGTTGACGGCGGCCGGGTCTTCACCCAGCGTTTTCCACACGACGCCGCCCCACCCCGCTTCGAACGCGCGCACCACGTTGTAGGCCTTGTCGGTGGGTGGCGCAGAAGCCAGCCAGAAAGGATTCGGCGCCTTGATGCCGCAAAAATCGATGCTGAGATCAGCCATTATGCAGCCTCCACTTTATTCAGGAAATCGGAATGGATGGCCAGTGCGGCCAGCTTGCCATGCTGGACGGCTTGCACCGTCAAGTCCTGCCCCGGCGCCACGCAGTCGCCGCCCGCGTAGATGCCCGGCAGCACCGTGCGAAAGCCAGCATCGACGGCGATCTTGTCGCCTTCGCGCTGCAGCAGCGACGCCATCGAGTCATGCAGCACGTCAGTGTCCAGGCTCTGGCCGATAGCCTTGAAGATGGCGTCGGCCGCCACGTCGAACGTTTCGCCGGTGCCCGCCAGGCGCGTGCCCTGCATCCGCGTTTTCTCGAAACGCATGCCGGCCACATGGCCAGTCGCGTCGAGCAGCACCTGCTGCGGCTGGGCCCACGTCAGCATGCGTACCTGGTTAGCTTTGGCGATCTCCTGTTCGTGATGGGTAGCCGTCATGGCGTCGAAGCCGCGCCGGTACACGAGGGTGACTTCCTCCGCGCCCAGGCGCTGAATTTGCACGGCCATGTCGATGGCCGTATTGCCGGCGCCAATCACAATGGCCCGCTTCGGCACGGGCAGCGCAGCCAGGTCGTCCGCCTGGCGCAGCGCGGCGATGTAGTCGACGGCAGCCAGCAAGCCGGCAGCGTCTTCGCCCGTCAAGCCCAGCTTGCGGCTGGCCCCCAGGCCCAGGCCGAGAAAGACGGCATCGTACTGCGCGTGCAGGTCGCGCAGCTGCAGGTTCTCGCCCAACACCTGGCGACATCGGATCTCGATGCCGCCTATCTGCAGCAGGAAGTCGATTTCCTTTTGCGCGAAATCGTCCGTCAGCTTGTACTTGGCGATGCCGTATTCATTCAAGCCACCGGCCTTGCCTTCCTTCTCGAAGATCACCACGTCATGCCCCAGCATGGCCAGGCGGTGCGCGCACGACAGGCCGGCCGGCCCGGCGCCGACGATGGCAATCGTCTTGCCGGTGGCGGCCGCCCGCCTGAACGGGTGGCTGGCAAAGTGCATGTGGTCGACGGCGTAGCGCTGCAACAGGCCGATCTTGACGGGCTGGCCTTCCGCGTCGTGGTTGCGCACGCAGACGTCTTCACACAGTATTTCCGTGGGACAGACGCGGGCGCAGCTGCCGCCCAGGATGTTCTGTTTCAGAATGCCGGCGGCGGCACCGTTGATGTTTTTGTCGTGGATGTTGCGGATGAAGCTGGCCACGTCGATTTCCGACGGACAGATGCGGCTGCACGGCGCATCGTAGCAGTACAGGCAGCGGGCGCTTTCGATGGCTGCCTGGCGCGCGCTCAAAGGCGGCGCCAGGTCCGTGAAATGGCCCGCCAGTTCCTCGTTGGGCAGGGCGGGATGCGGCAAATAGTTCAAAGACTCGATCATCGCGTTTTCCTTCGTTGATCCTGCGGTGGACTTTTAGTTTTAAACGGTCACTTCATCTGGGGAAAAGCAAATTCCACACCAGCGCTTGCCGTGTTTGGCCAGCGCTGCATCACGGCCTTGTGGCGCGTATAAAAACGCACGCCTTCGGGACCATAGGCATGGTGGTCGCCAAACATGCTGCGCTTCCAGCCGCCAAAACTGTTGAAGGCCATCGGCACGGGCAAGGGAATGTTGACGCCCACCATGCCGACCTGGATCTGGCGCACGAATTCGCGCGCCACGCCGCCGTCGCGCGTGTAGATGGCCACGCCGTTGCCATACTCGTTGGCGTTGATCAGCTCCACCGCATGCACCACGTCAGGGCAGCGCAGCACGCACAGCACGGGGCCGAAAATCTCTTCCTTGTAGATGCTCATGTCGCGCGTCACATGGTCAAATAAAGTACCGCCGACAAAGAAGCCATTCTCGCGACCTGCCACCACATGGTTGCGGCCATCGACCACCAAAGTTGCGCCCTGCTCCACGCCCGAGGCAATGAGTTTTTCGATGCGCTGCTTGGCAGCCAGCGAGACGACGGGTCCCATTTCCGCACCATCCTCCATGCCGTCGCGCACTTTCAGTGCGGCCGTGCGCGTTGCCAGTGCAGCGATCAATTTGTCGCCCGCGTCGCCCACGGCCACCACCACCGAGATGGCCATGCAGCGTTCGCCGGCCGAACCATAGGCAGCGCCAATCAGCGCATCGACCGTCATGTCCATGTCCGCGTCGGGCATCACCACCATATGATTCTTCGCGCCACCCAGCGCTTGCACGCGCTTGCCGCTGGCGCTGCCACGCGCATAGATGTATTCGGCAATCGGCGTCGAGCCGACAAAGCTGATCGCCTGCACCACAGGATGGTCGAGCAAGGCATCGACCGTCACTTTATCGCCCTGCACCACGTTGAAAACGCCGTCGGGCAGACCGGCTTCTTTCAGCAATTTCGCGTGCAGCAAGGAGGCAGACGGATCGCGCTCGGACGGTTTCAAGACGAAGGTATTGCCGCAGGCGATGGCGACGGGGAACATCCACATCGGCACCATCACGGGGAAATTGAATGGCGTGATGCCGGCCACCACGCCCAGCGCCTGGCGCATGGACCAGGCGTCGATGCCGCGCGAAATCTGGTCCGTGAATTCACCTTTCAACAGCTGTGGAATGCCGACGGCAAATTCCACCATCTCGATGCCGCGCGCCACTTCGCCCTGTGCATCGGCAAAGGTCTTGCCATGCTCGCGCGTGAGCATGGCGGCAAATTCATCCGTGTGCTGCTGGCACAGCTGCAGGTAGCGAAACAGCACGCGCGCGCGCGTCAACGGCGGCGTGGCCGACCATGCGGGAAAGGCGGCGGCGGCGGCCTGCACGGCCGCGTCGACGTCTTCCACGGTGCCCAGCGCGACCCTGGCGACGGGTACGCCCAGGGCCGGGTTATACACGTCGCCGTAACGGCCACTTTTGGTGTCGGCTGTGGCGCCGTTGATGAAGTGGGTGATGGTGTCGAGAGTGTTCATGGTGTTCCTTAGTCGAGATTTTTTAATACCGTCGCCAGCTTGCCAAACAGCTCGTCGACATGCTGTTTTTCCAGCACCAGCGGCGGCGACAGGGCGATGATATCGCCCGTCGTGCGTATCAGCACGCCGTCGGCGAAGGCCTGCTTGAAGGCGTTGAAGGCGCGCGCGCCGGGTTTGCCAGCGATGGGGGCGAGTTCGATGCCGGCGATCAGGCCGATGCTGCGCAAGTCGATCACGTGCGGCAGCCCCTTCAGGGAATGCACGGCGTCGCTCCAATACGCCTGCATCGCTTTAGCGTGACCGAGGATGTCCTGTTCCTCGAACGCCTGCAGGGTCGCCAGCGCAGCGGCGCAGGCCAGCGGGTGGCCAGAATACGTGTAGCCGTGGAACAGTTCGATACCGGGTGGCGCATCCATGAAGGCATCGTGGATATACTTTTTGCTGAACACGGCGCCCATCGGCACCATGCCGTTGGTCAAGCCCTTGGCCGTCGTCATCAGGTCCGGTTCGACGTCGAAATAATCAGCGGCAAACGGCGTCGTCATGCGGCCAAAACCGGTGATGACTTCATCGAAAATCAGCAGGATGCCATGCTTGGTGCACAGCTCGCGCAAGCGTTTCAGATAGCCTTTCGGCGGGATCAGCACGCCCGTGGAGCCGGCCACCGGTTCGACGATGACGGCGGCAATCGTCGAGGCGTCGTGCAGGGCGACGATGCGTTCCAGTTCATCGGCCAGGTGGGTGCCGTATTCGGGTTCGCCCACCGTATAGGCGTTCTTGTCCAGGTTGTGCGTGTGCGGCAGGTGGTCCACGCCGGGCAGCAAGGGGCCGAATGTCTTGCGGTTGCCGCCGATGCCGCCTACGGAAATGCCGCCGAAGCCCACGCCGTGATAACCGCGTTCGCGGCCGATCAGGCGCGTGCGTGCGCCCTCGCCACGTGCGCGATGGTAGGCCAGCGCAATCTTGAGGGCAGTGTCGACGGCCTCGGAACCGGAGTTGGTATAAAAGACGTGGCCGAACTTGTGGCCCGTGTAATCCATCAGTTTTTCCGCCAGGTCGAATGCGGCTGGATGACCCATCTGGAAGGTGGGTGCGAAGTCGAGCTGGCCCACCATGTCGCGGATGGCGCCGACGATTTTCGGCTGCGCATGGCCGCACGGCACGCACCAGAGGCCGGCCGTGCCATCGAGGATGGCGTTGCCGTCGACATCCTTGTAATACATGCCTTCGGCCGACACCAGCAAGCGAGGGTTGGCCTTGAAATCACGGTTATTCGTAAACGGCATCCAGAATGCCGACATCGATTCCGGCCTTGTTTCGTTCATGACCTTCTCCTTGAGATGGGCTGGCGCGGGGCCAGGATCGTTTTTGACGAAGCGTAAAATAATTTACCAGTTGGCAAAAAGCTGATGTAATAATAGACAGGACATTCCCAATGGCACAGATACACAAACGGCAAAGTATCCCAACCGTACAGGTCGAAAAACCAATACAGTTTTGTGCAAGGCAGCAAAGGACCCACCGGTGACGCACAATGTGAAGCAGGACGAGGGCGAAGGTAACGCCAGTGGCTGGCCGGTGCTGGACATCGACCGCCAGAAAAAGGGCGGCCTCGTCGAACAGATCGTCATCGCCATCAGCGTCATGGTGGGCAGCCGCGCCCTGCGCATCGGCACGCGCATGCCGTCCGTGCGCCAGTTCGCCCGCTGCAATGGCGTGTCGACGTTCACCGTCGTCGAATCGTATGACCGCCTGGTCAACCTGGGCTTGCTGTCGTCGCGGCGTGGCTCCGGCTATTTCGTCGCGCGCCACGATATCGCCGCCTCGCCGCAATTGGCCCTGCATGCCAGCCCCACCGCCATCGACGCCCTCACGCCGGACCTGTATTCGGGCGTGTCCGATGCCCTGCCCGTAGGCGCGGGCTGGCTGCCGCCCGAGATGTATGGCGAAGCGACCGTGCTCGATGCCGTGCGCCATGCCATGCGCATACCGGCCAGCCGGCTGCGCGGCTACGGCCACCCGCTGGGCTTCGCATCGCTGCGCCAGCACTTGGCAACAAGCCTGTCGGAAGAGCTGTTCCAGGTCGAGCCAGACCAGGTCCTGCTGACGCACGGCGCCACGCACGCCTTCGATTTGATCTTGCGCAGCCTGACCAAGCCGGGCGACACGGTGTTGGTGGAAGACCCCGGCTACAGCAATCTGCAGTCGCTGATACGCCACCACGGCTGCATCCCCGTCGGTATAGCGCGTGGCGAGGCGGGACTCGACCTCGATGCACTGGCCAGCGAGGCCGCGCGCACCCAGCCCAAGCTGATGTTCGTCAACACGGTGCTGCAAAATCCGCTCGGTACCTCATTGAGCCAGGCGCAGACGCACCGCCTGCTGGCGCTGGCCGAGCAATTCGATTTCTGGCTGGTGGAAGACGATATCTACCGCGAACTGGCGGCGCGCGGCGACGCATCGCTGGCGGCAATGGATGGCTTGCGCCGCGTGATCCGCGTGGGCAGCTTTTCCAAGACCTTGTCGCCCGTGCTGCGCGTCGGCGCCATCTGTGCCTCGCCCCCGCTGGTGGCTGAATTGGTGCGCGTGAAAATGCTGGCGGGCCTGACGACGTCGGAAATCAATGAGCGCGCCGTCTACCACGCCATCTCCGCGCGGCCCTACAAGCGCATGGTGGAACGGCTGGTGGCACAACTCGACGCGGCCCGCGAACGCAGCATCGACTGCCTGGCGCAGGCGGGCATGTCGCCCGTGGCGCGTCCGCGTGGTGGCATGTTCGTCAGCGCCGGCTGGCCCGATATCCAGACGCCGGAATGGAATGGCAAAAACATCGCCGACATGGCATTAAAGGCCGGCATTTTGCTGTCGCCGAACGAATTTTTCATGCTGCGCGCGCCCGAGACGGTGTGGTTCCGCTTCAACGTGGCCTACACCGACAACCCCGTGCTGCAGGCATTCCTGCAATCGATACGCCCACGCTAAAGAATCCGCCATGGCCAGCGACAAATCCCCTGCCCTTTCCGTGAAAAATGCCGGCGGCCGGCGCCTGCAAAACCGCGACCGCCTGGAAGCGGACATCCTCGAGCAAGCCGTGCGCGCGTTCGCCGAAAGCGGCTATGAGGGCGCGTCGATCGCCACCATCGCCGAGCGAGCCGGCCTGTCGAAGCAAAACCTGATGTATTACTTCCCGTCCAAGCAGCAGCTCTACCAACGCGTGCTCGACGACGTGCTCGACGACTGGCTGGCGCGCATGGATTCGCTGGCCAATGAACACGACGAGCCAGGCGACGTGCTGCGCGCGTACATCGGCGCCAAGCTGCGTTTTTCGCGCGAACAGCCATGGGCTTCGCGCGTGTATGCGCTCGAAGTGATCAATGGCGCGCCCCTGTACGGCGCACAGATACGCGACAGGGTCGTGCCGCTGCTGCGCAAGGATATCGCCGTCTTCGAAGCCTGGATCGCCGCCGGTCGGATCGCCCCCGTCAACGCCACCCACCTGATGTTCGCCATCTGGGCCATGACGCAATCGTATGCGGATTTTTCGGCGCAGATGGCCCTGGTGCTGGAACGCAAGCAGCTCACGCGCAAGGATTACGAGGATGCCGAAATCCTGCTCACCCACATGGTGCAAGCGGCCATCGCCCTGCCTGCGGCAGCGCTTGGTACATGATGAAATTTCCAACGAACAATCTGGCAGTGATAGCATGACGCGCTGGAGCGTTTGCACTAGCGACGCCATATCGACAGGATAAGGAACAGGCATGAAACAATGGTCATCGGCGCGCACCGCGTCATTGCTGGGCAAGGCCGCCTGCGCGGCGCTGCTGGCAGTGGCATCCACGGCACAGGCGCAGACAGTGGGCATGATAGACAATCAGCCGCTGAGCGAAACCTGGCTTAACGCGGGCTTTTATTCGTATCACTTTCAGCGCGACAAGAATCTGAACGACAGCAATCCGGGCCTGGGCGCCGAATACCGTTTTTCCACGGTCGCGTCGGCCACGGCCGGCCGCTTCTACAATAGCGACCGCGCCTACTCGAACTATGTGGGCGTGTATTACCAGCCCATCAAGGTAGGCCCGTTGCGCGTCGGCGCCGTCGTTGGCGGCTTCAGCGGCTATCCGAAGATGCGCGATGGCGGCTGGTTCCCGGCCCTGGTTCCCACCATCAGCTATGAATACCAGCGCGTGGGCGTGAATATCGCCATCGTGCCTTCCTACAAGGACCGCCTGTATGGCGCCCTCAGTTTCCAGCTGAAACTCAAGGTCTTCGAGTAACCGTTTGTCTTTGCCTGTCACCGTTCGGTCCGCCATTCCTGCCATTCGTCGCATACGCGATGCCCGGCAACAAGGTTTTGCCTATAGTGGTTTCATCGCCAGCATGCATACGGCTGGCGGCACCCACACGACAGGAGAACGGCATGAAAGACATCAATTCGGCACCGGGCAGCACTTCCTTCAGCGCGTTCTGGAGCGAGCTGTGCGCTTACACGCGCCAGGGCATGGCCGCGTTACGCGCCATGTCCTGGCCCATGCTGCTGGCATGCTGCCTGGGACTGGCGTTCCTGATCACCATCTTGCCGCTTGCCATCATGCTGTTTGCCCTCGTCATGCTGCTGAAATGGGCAAGCAACAGCGACGATGCCGGTGCAGACGAGAAAACGCCGGACTCGCAGCAGTCGCCGCAATAACAATTTTCGTCGTGGCAAGAGTGCAATGATTGTTCTATGGCACTATGAGTGCGCGCGGCACTGACGGACATCAAACCCATCACGATGGATGGGGTTTGAGACGGAACGCCGCGCAAGATAATCGATCAAAGCTACTCCCCATCTGCCATAGGAGTTTTCTGATGACCACGACAGCAAAAGCCACAACAGGTACGACCATTCCCTGCCTGCGCTACCGCGATGCCCCCGCAGCCATCGAATGGCTGTGTACCGCACTCGGTTTTGAAAAACAATTGATCGTGCCTGACGGTAACGGTGGCGTTGCCCACGCGCAACTGAGCTTTGGCAATGGCATGGTCATGGTGGCACCGGCCCTCGACAGCGACTATGGCCGCCTGATGAAACTGCCTGGCGACATCGGCGGCGCCAACACGCAAAACTGCTACCTGGTCGTCAGCGATGCCGATGCCGTCTATCACAGCGCACGCGAAGCCGGCGCCGAGATCGTGCTCGACATCAAGGATGAAGACTACGGCGGACGGGGCTTTACCTGCCGCGATCCGGAAGGCCACATCTGGAGCCTGGGCACCTACGATCCATGGTAAGACGGAGAACAATGATTATCAGCACCCTCACCGCCGCCAGCCTTGCGCTGGCCGGCGGCTTCCTGTCCGCTCCCGGACTGGTCGACCAGCAAATCAATCAAGTCTATTCCCAAGCTGCCAAGGCGCCGACGGCCACTACCCAGGCACTGCACCTGCGCCTGTGGATCGCCGACCTGCACGCCGACAGCCTGCTGTGGCAACGCAATCTGAACCGCGACAGCCAGCGTGGCCATGTCGACTTTCCCCGCCTGCAGCGGGGCAACGTGGCACTGCAAGCCTTTTCCGTTGTCACCAAGACGCCGCGCAAGATGAATATCGAGCGCAATGGCAGCGACACGGACAACATCACGGCATTGGTGATGGCACAAGCCTTGCCACCGGCCACCTGGAACAGCCTGCTGGCGCGCGCCACTTACCAGGCCGATGCATTGCGCCAGCAAGTGGCCAGCAGCAATGGCAAGGTCCGGGTGATCGGCAGCCGCGCCCAGCTGCGCAGCTTCATCGACGCGCGCGAACAGGAGCCCGGCCTGCTGGCCGGCTGGCTGACACTGGAAGGCGCGCATGCGCTCGAAGGCAAGCTGGACAACCTTGATACCTTGTACAAGGCGGGCTTCCGCATGGCCGCGCCCACGCATTTCTTTGATACAGAACTGTCCGGTTCCCAGCACGGCCTGAAAAAAGGCGGCCTGACGCCGCTGGGCAAGCATTGGTTGCGCGCCATGGAACAGCGCAAGATGATCGTCGACCTGGCGCATGCCTCGCCAGCCACCATCGACGACGTATTAGCCATGGCGAAGCGCCCCGTGATGGTGTCGCACACGGGCGTGCGCGGCACCTGCGCCAACGGCCGCAACCTCAGCGACGCACAATTGAAACGCATCGCCGCCCAGGGTGGCCTGGTGGGCATCGGTTTCTGGAATACGGCCGTCTGCGGCAAGGATGTGGCGTCCATCGCGCGCGCCATCAAGTACACGGTAAAACTGATCGGCGTCGAACACGTGGCCTATGGCTCGGACTTCGACGGCGCCGTCACCACCGCCATCGACGCGGCCGGCCTGCCGCGCCTGACGCAGGCGCTGCTCGATGCTGGCCTGTCGGAAGCGCAAATCCGCCGCGTGGCCGGTGAAAACGTGCGCGATTTTTTACTGAAAAACCTGCCGGACGATGACGCCTAGACTAGCCTAGCGCCTGGACCAGGGCGTGGTCCGCCACCTGGTGTGGCCGGATGCGTATCAGTTTGCGGTAGAGCGGCGGCATCGCGTCGCACAGCGCCAGCAGCGCGTCCTGCGCCATGGCCGGGCGCACGTACTGGAATTGCGCCGGATTATTCTCCGGCAGCGCCCCTTCCATGGTGGAACCGTAGGCACCCAGGGTCATGAAACTGGCGGCGCTGTCGTCCGGGCCGATGGCCAGCACGAAGGTGCCGTGCTTGGGGTGGCCCAGATAGCTTTTGATTTCTTCCTGCAGCGCCGGCTTGGCGCCGGCCATCAATTCATAGCGCAATTGCGCGTACTGGCGCGTGCATTCCATGAACGGCGTGCGGATGGCCGATTGCGCCAATTTCCCCGGCATGCACAGCAGCAGGTTGCCAAAGGAATCGAGCAAGGCGGCCGCGTCGCCCTGGCCGCCATCGCGCACATCTTGCTCCATGGCCGCTTGCAGGAATGGCGCCAGGCCGGCATCGGGTGCATGCGGGGCGCAGCGGTAAGTCAGGGCGTCGGGATAGCGGCGGCGCAAGGCGCGCACCACGGCATGCTCGGACGGCAAGGTGGCCGGATCGCGCAAGTGCACGTCGTCGCCGGCGTTCAGCAGCTGCATCACCTGCGCCGATGTCGCTTCAAACACGAGCGAACACAGTGCCTGCGTCGCCTCGTGGATGCTCTTGCCGATGAAAAAAGATTTGGGCGCGGCGCCGGACGGCAGGCGCGCATACTCGGTGGCGCCGCGCACGGCCGGATAGCAAAAGCTGCGGCCGGCCTGCGCCTGCAGCGGCGCCGGCAGGGCCGTGAACGTGGCAGCGCCATCGTAATTGATACCTGCCTTGACGTCGGGCGCGGCCACCACCACATTGAAACCGGCCGCCAAAATCGCCCCCGTGCACATGCAGCAGGGGTCGAGCGAAGTGACGATAGTCAGTTCGCCAGGCGACGGCAAGGGCGTGCCCTTGGCGCGCTCGGCGAAATACCAGTCCACCAGCTGACGCTCGCCATGCGCGGTGGGGTCGAACACCAGGCCTTGGCGCACGACATTGTTGTGCATCGATTGCAGCACGTTGCCAGTGCCATCGAGCAGCACGCCGCCCACGCCAAAGGTACCTTGCGTCTTGGCTGCCATGGCTTCGGCCGCGGCAATCGCCACGGCCGCCTGGATGTCGATCGTCTTGTTCAAGCGGATCCTGTTACTTCATGTCCAGGTCGGAATTGCCGAAGCCGTGCGGCAGCAGCCAGCCCGCCGTCACTTCCATGACATCGTTTTTCAGGTTCGTCAGGATCACCGGCAAGTCGGCACCGCCCATCTCGAATATCACCTGGCGGCAGGCGCCGCATGGCGAGATCGGTTCCGCCGTATCGCCCGTGACGGCCAGCTTGGCGAAGTCGCCCGGTTTGCAGCCATGCGCGATGGCGCTGAAAAACGCCGTGCGCTCGGCGCAGTTGCACAGGCCATACGCGGCGTTTTCCACGTTACAGCCACGGAAGACGCGGCCATCCTTGCACAGCAATGCTGCGCCCACCTTGAAACGCGAATACGGCGCGTAGGCCAGTTCACGGCCGGCATTGGCTTCCGCGATCAGTTCTTGGTTGTTCATTTTTTCTGTAATACCTTTGAAATCATTAAGGCCGGGGTCAGACCCTCAATGCCGCTGACGCATAGCTCAGCGCTATCGCAAACGGGGGTCTGACCCCAGTGTTACCAGTGTAACCTTAGGGTCGAATGGTACGATAAATCACCGGATTGGCCGTCAACGCGATCGCGCTGATGGCATACGCTTCCTGGATTTCCTTGACAGCTTGCTGCGCCGCCGCTTGCGTGCGCGCGTGCACCATGGCCAGCGGCTGGCCAATGGCAACTTGCTCGCCCAGGCCCACCAGATCCGTCAGGCCGACGGCGAAATCGATGCTGTCCGTCGGACGGCGACGACCACCGCCAAGCGCGACGACGGCCAGGCCGATGCCGCGGCAATCGCGCACATTGGCAAAACCGGCGGTGAGCGCTGGCGCCGGCACGACGAATGGTGCCTGTTCCAGATGCTTGTCCGGATTTTCGACCAGGTCCGCCGGGCCGCCCAGGGCGGACACCATGCGCGAGAAGCGTTCAGCCGCTTCGCCAGAATCGAGGGCCGCCATCAATTTGACGCGCGCTTCCTCTTCGGTGGCGGCCAGGCCGCCCAGCACCAGCATCTCGGCGCACAGCGCCAGGGTCACTTCGTGCAGGCGCGCGGGACGCGAACGGCCCGTCAGGTAATCCATGGCACCGCGCACTTCCAGCGCATTGCCGGCGTACGGCGCCAGCGATTCATTCATGTCCGTCAAAATAGCCGAGGTCTGCATGCCCGCGCCATTGCCGACGGCAACGATGCTCTCGGCCAGCTCCACCGACTTGTCGTAGGTAGGCATGAAAGCGCCTGTGCCCACTTTCACGTCCATCACTAGCGCGTCCAGGCCCGCCGACAGTTTCTTCGACAGGATGGAGCCGGTGATCATGGCCACCGATTCCACGGTGGCGGTGACGTCGCGGATACTGTAAAAACGCTTGTCGGCCGGCGCCAGCTGCGCCGTCTGGCCGATGATGGCCACGCCAACTTCATTGACTACTTTGCGGAACAATTCATTGTCCGGCACCGTGTAATAGCCGGGAATGGCGTCGAACTTGTCCAGGGTGCCGCCGGTATGGCCCAGGCCGCGGCCCGAGATCATCGGCACGTAGCCGCCGCACGCGGCGACCATGGGGCCGAGCAGCAGGGAGACGACGTCGCCCACGCCGCCCGTCGAATGCTTGTCGACGACGGGACCCGGCAGGTTCAGCGAGCGCCAGTCCAGCACGTGGCCGGAATCGCGCATGGCCAGGGTGAACGCCACGCGCTCGTCCATGTTCATGTCGTTGAAAAAGACGGCCATGCCCAGTGCCGCGATCTGGCCTTCGCTGACGCTGCCGTCAGTGATGCCGCGCACGAAAAACTGTATTTCCTCGGCGCTCAAAACACCCTTGTCGCGCTTCTTGCGGATGATTTCTTGGGTTAACAACATGGAATAACTCCAATCATGAGATCTGGGGTCAGAACCGACGGCTCTGACCCCAGCTTTGCCAGCACTACTTATCGATTAGACGCCGTAAGGGATCCACACGTTTTTCACTTGCGACGCATGCGCCAGCACGGCACGGCCACCGCTTTGGGCGGCACTGTACCAGTCGCGGCCTTTGGCGCCACCGACCCAGGTACGCTTCAGGGTACCGGCCGACAGGCGCTCGACTTCCGCGCAACCTTCGGCGGAACCATCATGGCGCCAGACGGCGTCGATGTCGGCGTGTGTGGCCAGGGTGCGCGCCAGTTCATCGGCGTTGCCGCTGATGATGTTGACGACGCCGCCCGGCAAGTCGGACGTGTCGAACACCTGGTACAGGTCCAGCGCGGAGAGCGGATGCGCTTCCGACGGTACCACCACCACGCGGTTGCCCAGCGCGATGGCCGGCGCTACCAGCGAAATGAAGCCGAGCAACGGCGCTTCATTCGGGCAGACGATGCCGATCACGCCGACCGCTTCATTCAGCGCCACGGTGATGCCCTTGGTGGGCGGCTGGTGCGCCAGGCCGTCGTACTTGTCGGCCCAGGCTGCGTAGTAGAACAGGCGCTCGATCGATGCCTGCACTTCCTTCTCCGGATTTTTACTGCCCGTCATGGCGGCGATGCGGGCGGCGAATTCGTCGGCGCGCGCTGCCAGATTTTCGGCGATGTAGTACAGCACTTGCGCGCGGTTGTGCGCCGTAGCGCTGGTCCAGCCAGACGCTTTATGGGCCGCTTCGACGGCATTGCGGATATCTTTGCGGCTACCCACGCCCACTTCGGCCAGCAGCGTGCCATTGGCGCCGAACACGGGTGCGCTGTAGGCGCTGTCAGGGCGCGCCTGCTTGCCGCCAATGTACATCTTGGCCGTGCGGTCGATGGCGAACGGATCGGCTGCCGCCGGTTTCGCGTTGCCTTTAGCCTTGGCTTCCACCACCGGCAGGGCCGGGCGCGCATCTTCGGCCAGGGCCGTCATGTATTCCAGCATGCCTTCGCGGCCACCTTCACGGCCGAAGCCCGATTCGCGGTAGCCGCCGAAGCCGCACGCGGCGTCGAACTGGTTCGCGCTATTGATCCACACCACGCCAGCCTTGATGGCGGGAGCAATGTCGAGCGCCAGGCTGATCGACTCGGTCCACACGCTGGCGGCCAGGCCGTACACCGTGTTGTTCGCCAGCTGCACCGCTTCGGGCGGCGTGCGGAAGCTCATGGCCACCAGCACGGGGCCGAAGATTTCAGCCTGTGCCACAGCAGCCGACGTCGATGCGCCCGTGATCAGGGTGGGCGGGAACCAGGAGCCGTCCGCCGGCAATTCGCACGCGGGCTGCCACACGTCGCAGCCTTCGGCTCTAGCCGAATCGACCAGCGCGGCGATGCGCTGGCGCTGTACCGGGTCGACCAGCGCGCCCACGTCCATCGATTTATCCAGGGGCGAGCCAAGGCGCAGGTTTTCCATGCGCGCGCGTACCTTGTTCAGGAAGCGCTCCTGGATCGATTCCTGCACCAGCAGGCGCGAACCGGCGCAGCATACCTGGCCCTGGTTGAACCAGATCGAGTCGACCAGGCCTTCCACGGCGCCGTCCAGGTCCGCGTCTTCGAAGACGATGAACGGCGACTTGCCGCCCAGCTCCAGCGAGAGCTTCTTGCCGCTGCCGGCCGTCGCTACACGAATCAAACGGCCCACTTCCGTGGAACCTGTAAACGCGATCTTGTCGACGCCAGGGTGGTTGACGATGGCCGAGCCCACGCGGCCATCGCCGGTGACGATATTGACCACGCCGGCCGGCACGCCCGCCTGCACGCACAATTCGGCGAACAGCATGGCGGTCAGCGACGTGAATTCAGCCGGCTTGAAGACCACCGTGTTACCGGCGGCCAGGGCCGGGGCGATTTTCCACGACAGCATCAGCAGGGGGAAATTCCACGGCACGATCTGGCCCACCACGCCGACGGCGCGGTAGTCAGCGAATTCTTCCGACTGCAGTTGCGCCCAGCCAGCGTGATGGTAGAAGTGGCGCGCGGCCAGCGGCAAGTCGATATCGCGCGTTTCGCGGATGGTCTTGCCGTTGTCCAGGGTTTCGAGCACGGCGAACAGGCGCGAATGCTTTTGCAGCAAACGGGCCAGCGCGTACATGACTTTCGCGCGGCCATGGCCGCCCATGCCCTGCCATACGGGCAGCGCGCGACGTGCCGCTTCCACGGCGCGTTCCACGTCAGCGTCAGTGGCTTGCGTCAGCTCGGCCAGCTGCGTGCCGTCGGCAGGATTGGTCGAAGCGAACAGTTCGGCCGGTTCGCTCCAGGCATTGTCGATGAACAGGCCGAATTTGCGCTGGTGGCCGTCGAGCCACGCCTGTGCTTCTTTTTGACTTTCGGGAGCAGGGCCGTAGTCCATAGTAGTGAGAATCTCGTTAATTGTAGGCATGACGAATGTTCTTTAAGGTTGTGCGTGACGATGATTGGCCGAGTAGCTGCCGGTGACGTAGTGCTCGAGCTGGCGCTCGATGTCGGTCAGCAGGCTGGAAGCGCCGATGCGGAACAAATGCGGCTGCAGCCATTCGTTGCCCAGTTCTTCCTTCATCAGGGTCAGGTATTGCAGCGCGCTCTTGGCCGAACTGACGCCGCCGGCCGGCTTGAAGCCCACCTGGAAGCCCGTCTGCTCGTGGTATTCGCGGATCGTGCGCACCATCGTCAGGGCCACGGGAATGGTGGCGTTCACGCCCTCTTTACCAGTGGAGGTCTTGATGAAATCGGCGCCTGCCATCATGCAGACCCACGACGCCTTGGCCACGTTTTCCATGGTCAGCAAATCGCCCGTGGCGAGAATCGCCTTCACGTGCGCTTCGCCGCAAGCCTTGCGGTAAGCGAGCATTTCGTCGTACAGCACTTGCCAGTTGCCGTTCAGGACGTGCTGGCGCGTGATGACGATATCGATCTCGGAAGCACCGGCGGCGACCGACAGTTCGATCTCGCGCAGCTTCGTTTCCATGCTCGTCAGGCCGGCCGGGAAACCCGTCGACACGGCGGCGATGGGCAGGCGGCCCTGGATGACTTTCACGGCCGGTTGAATCATCTCGTGATACACGCACACGGCGCCGGTGCTCAACTCGGTCAAGCCCAGGGCTTCCATCAGGTCGGCGCGCAGCGGGCGCATGGCCTTCATGCACAGGCGTTCCACGCGGCCCGGCGTATCGTCGCCGCCCAGGGTGGTCAGGTCGATCATCTGGATGGCCTTGACCAGCCAGGCTGCCTGGTATTCCTTTTTCACCGTACGGCGGTTCGCCAGGCTGGCGGCGCGGCGGTCTGTCGCGGCGCGGTTGACGCGGATCTGGTTGATCCAGCCCAGGTCGAGGCCAACGGCCTCGTTACGCTTGAATTCGGGGTGCATGAGTGTCATAACAAGCTGGTTCCATTCGCAAGTGGTGGTACGCCAAGGTGCTTGGCGAGGGTTTGGCCAATATCGGAGAAGGTCTCGGAAATGCCCAGTGCGCGCGGGGCGACGCCGGGGCCGAAGAAGATCATCGGTATATGTTCGCGGGTATGGTCGGAGCCGTGCCAGGTGGGGTCGCAGCCATGGTCGGCGGTGATCACGACCAGGTCGCCATCTTTGAGCTTGGCCATGAATTCCGGCAGGCGCGCATCCATTTCGCGCAGCGCATCGGCATAGCCCTCGACGTTGCGGCGGTGGCCGAAAGCCTGGTCGAAATCGACGAAGTTCACAAAAGTGAGCGACTTGTCCTGTACTTCATCGGCCGTCTTCAACAGCGCCTCGAACAACGCCATGTTGTCGACGCCCTTGACGACGCGCGAGATGCCCTGGGTGGCGAAAATGTCGCTGATCTTGCCCAGGCCGACGACTTCGCCGCCAGCATTTTTCACGTGATCGAGCAGGGTCGGTGCGGGTGGCGCGACAGCGTAGTCGTGGCGGTTGCTGGTGCGCGTGTAGTTGCCATTGCTGCCGGTGAACGGGCGGGCGATGACGCGGCCGATGTTGTACGGTTCCACCAGCTTGAAGGCCATTTCGCACACCGCGTACAGGCGTTCGAGGCCGAACGATTCTTCGTGCGCGGCGATCTGCATCACCGAGTCGCCCGACGTATAAATAATCAGCTTGCCGGTGGCGACGTGTTCATCGCCATGCTTGTTGATGATGTCCGTGCCCGAGGCATGGCAGTCACCGAGGAAGCCGGGTACGCCGGACATGGCTTTCAGCTTGTCGGTCAGGTCGGCGGGGAACGACGGCGTGGTACGGGGGAAGTAGCCCCAGTCGAATTCGACGGGCACGCCGGCGATTTCCCAGTGGCCGCTCTGCGTATCCTTGCCGGTGGAGCGCTCGCGCGCCGCGCCGTAGGCGCCGGTAAAGCCGTCGCGCTGGTCGAAGCCCGTGGCCCATTCGCCGCTAGCCAGGTGCGCGGCAGCGCCCAGTCCCAGGCGTTCCATGTTCGGGAGTTTCAAGGTCTTGCCGCTTTTGGCGACAGTGCTGGCAATGTGGCCAAAGGTATTGGCACCTGCGTCGCCATACTTGGCGGCGTCTGGCGTCGCGCCAAGGCCGAAGGAATCAAGCAGGAGGATAAATGCGCGTGACATGATAAGGCTCGCTTTATGGAGTGATGCGGAATGATGCGGACAGTGTAGGCCGGATTTTCCCGGCCTGCCGCGCGGCAGCGCCGGTGGCCGGCGCGCCGCTACTGCGTAAAAAGGTGCTTAGGCTTGCGGCGTAGCCGATACGGTCGCCAGGAAAGCCAGGATCAGCTTGACCAGGTCTTTCGCGCCGATGGCCGCGTATTTCAGGGTTTGCTCGTGCGACAGCGCGAATGGCGACATGCCTTCGGCCAGGTTGGTGATGACGGACACGCCCACCACTTTCAGGTCGCAATGACGGGCCGAGACCACTTCCGGCACCACGGACATGCCGACCGTGTCGGCGCCCAGGCGGGCCATCATGCGGATTTCCGCGGCCGTCTCGAAGTTCGGGCCAGGATAGGCGACGAACACGCCCTCGTGCAGGGTGATGCCGTTCGAGGCAGCCGTCTCCTTGACCAGGTTGCGCAGGTCCGCATCGTAGGCGTTGGCCATGCTGAAGAAGCGCGGGCCGAAGCGGTCGTCGTTCGGGCCGACCATCGGCGTGCCTGGCAGCAGGTTGATATGGTCGCTGATGGCCACCAGGCTGCCGGCGTCCACTTCCGGACGCAGGGAACCGGCGGCGTTGGTGACGAACAGCATTTCGCAGCCCAGCAGTTTCAGGGTGCGGATGGCGCTCGTCATCACGCCCATGCCATAGCCTTCATAGAAGTGGCCACGACCCTTCATGCAGACCACGGCGACGCCCGACAGGGTACCGACCACCAGTTCGCCGGCATGGCCGTGCACGGTGCTGATCGGGAAACCTGGCAATTCGTCAAAGCTGATGCTGACGGCGTCCGTCATCTGCTCGGCCAACACGCCCAGGCCGGAGCCGAGGATCATCGCCACGCGCGGCTTGAAATTTTCAGGAGCGCGGGCACGGATGATTTCGGCGGCGTGGAAAGGGGTGTTGTTCGACATGGTTATCCTCTGATTGACTAATGATGATGGTTGCTGCCTGCGCGGCGGTGCCCGGTGAGGGACTGCGGCCCAGGTATCGGGTATGTATGCTGTTACGGGACTATCGAAATGCGTATGGCTGCTATTTGCCGCCACTATGCATCAAACGGAATATGTATGGCAAATACCATTTTTCTTGCCCATTTATACAATTCAAATATAAATGGCCGATATTATAGTCGAGGTTAGCCCAGGCCTGCCATGGTTGAGAAATGCATGCATACATGCTCCATACGAAGGTTTTTGACATGCGCTGGACACCGGCTTGACACGATAAGGACAAATGTTTACAGTTCCGAACAAATGTTTAAATCTTCAGCGAACACCTTGTGACCGATACCAATAAAAAAGATCAGCTGTACACCCTGATCCGCAACAACCCCTTCATCTCGCAGCAAGACCTGGCGAGCGAGCTGGGATTGTCGCGCTCGGCCGTCGCCGGCCATATCGCCGGCCTCATCCGGGAGCGGCGCCTGCTGGGACGCGCCTATGTGCTGCCCGACAGCCGCCCCGTGCTGTGCATCGGTGCCGCGAACCTCGACCGCAAGATGCGCACCCTGGCAACCCTGCAGATGGGCACCTCGAATCCCGTGCGCTCGGAAGAAGTGTTTGGCGGCGTGGGCCGCAACATCGCGGAAAACCTGGCACGCCTGTCACTCCCCGTGGCCCTGCTGACGGCGCTGGGCGACGATGCGGCCGGCCATGCCCTGCAGGCGCACGCGGAAGACGCGGGCATCGACATGCGCGGCAGCTTACATCTGAGTAACACCAGCAGCGGCACCTACACAGCCGTGCTCGACGAACATGGCGAAATGCTGCTGGCGATGGCCAACATGCAACTCTACGAGCAGCTGACCCCGGCCTTTTTGCACAGCCGCCAGCCGCAGCGCGCTGCCGCCGCCCTCACCGTCTGCGACCTGAACCTGGGCCACGACAGCGTGCAGGCACTGCTGGCCGACGCGCGCCAGGACGCGGCCCACGCCACGCCGCTGGTCATCGTCGCCGTCTCGCAGCCGAAGATGGCGCACTTGCCGCAAGACCTGACAGGCTTGCATCTGCTGATCCTCAACAGGGGCGAACTGGAAACGCGCGTGGCGCGAGCCTTGCCGACGGCGTTTGATGTGCGTGCCGCCTGCCGCGAAGTGCAGCGCCAGGGTGCGCGCCAGGTGATCGTCACCTGCGGCAGCGAAGGCGTGTATTTCACGGATGGCAACAGCCAGGATGCACCTGTCGTGCATCTGGCCGCGCGCGAAGTGGACGCCGTCGACGTGACGGGCGCTGGCGACGCGTTTTCCGCCGCCGTCTGCTGGTCGCTCTACCACGACAGCAGCGATTTGAAACTGGCGTGCCGGCGTGGCCTGAAGCTGGCCGCCATGACCCTGGAATCCGACGCCACCGTCTCGCCCCTGATTTCGGCCGGCGCGCTCGACGACATCGACGACGCCGATCTGGCGCCCCCTCCCCCGACCCTCTTTCAACAGGATTGAAACATGATGCAATTGAATAATTTCCTCTCGTTCTCGCAAGAAGTCCTAGCCGCGCGCGCCGCCGGCAAGGCCATCGTGGCACTGGAATCGACCATCATTTCGCACGGCATGCCGTATCCGCAAAACGTGGAAATGGCGCGCGAAGTGGAACAGATCATCCGCGACGGCGGCGCCGTGCCGGCCACCATCGCCATCATCGACGGCAAGATCTGCGTGGGCCTGTCGCCCGAACAACTGGAATTGCTGGGCACTTCGCCCGACGCCATGAAAGTCAGCCGCCGCGACCTGCCGTTCGTCTTGTCGCAGCGCAAACTGGGCGCCACCACCGTGGCCGCCACCATGATTTGCGCGGAACTGGCCGGCATCGCCGTATTCGTCACGGGCGGCATCGGCGGCGTGCACCGGGGCGCGGAAACCAGCTTCGACATTTCCGCCGACTTGCAGGAACTGGCGCAAACCTCGGTGGCCGTCGTCTGCGCGGGCGTCAAATCCATCCTCGACATCGGCCTGACCCTGGAATACCTGGAAACCCACGGCGTGCCCGTCATCAGCGTGGGCCAGGAAGGTTTTCCTGCCTTCTTCACGCGCGAAAGCGGCTTCAACGCGGATTTCCGCCTCGATACGGCTGCAGAACAAGCTGCCTTCATCGGCACCAAATGGCAGCTGGGCTTGACAGGCGGCGTGATCGTCAGCAACCCGGTACCGGCCGCGCAAGCCATGCCCAAGGAAGAAATCGACGCGATCACCACGCAGGCGCTGCAGGAAGCGGACGCGGGCGGCGTGAAAGGCAAGCAAGTCACGCCATTCCTGTTGTCGCGCATCAAGCAACTGACAGACGGGCGCAGCCTGGCGACGAATATCGCCCTCGTCAAGCACAATGCGCAAGTGGGAACCGAGCTGGCCATTGCCATGCAAGCGGTCGTGGCACGATAATAAGACAGCTGTATTGAAGTGTGCGTACTGCCAGCGGTGCGCACACAGTTCCATCGCCTAGCAAGACGCAACGCCAAGGAAAGCATGTCCATCGATCTGAAACAGTTAAAGTATTTTCTTGCCGTTGCCGAGGAGAAAAGCTTCAGCCGCGCCGCCGAGCGCCTGCATATCTCGCAGCCGCCCCTGAGCCAGCAGATCATGAAACTGGAAAGCGAACTGGGCGTGCGTCTGTTTGCGCGCACCACGCGCACCTTCGAGCTGACCGTGGCAGGCAAAGCGCTGATGAACGAGGCAGCCGACCTGTTGGCCAAGATGCGCATGACCATCGACACCATCCGCCAGATCGACCGCGGCGAAGTGGGCCGCTTGCGCGTGGGCATCGTCGGCTCGGCAATGTGGGGTCCCATCCCCAGCCTGCTGGAAGAATTCCAGACCAAATTTCCCCGCGTCAGCTGGACTATCCATGAATTTGGTCCCACGGTGCAATACGAAGCCTTGCGTGCCAAGCAGATCGACGTGGGTTTCTGGCGCGAACCGAAACTCAACGACGACGACTTGCGTCACGATAATTTACGCCAGGAGCTATGCTTCCGCGAAAACGTGTGCGTGGCTGTCAACGAACACCATCCGCTGGCAAAAAACACGGCCATCGAGCTGATCGACATCGCCCACGAGCCCATGCTCACGCTGAACCTGGACAAGTCGGCCTTTCCCCGCTACCTGGTGCAATGCTGCATCAATGCCGGTTTCGAACCCGTGATTTTCCAGGAAGCGAGCGAACCGCAAACCTTGCTGGCCATGGTGGGTGCAGGCCTGGGCGTGACCCTGGTGCCGGAAACGACGAGCCGCATCGGCTGGCCCGGCGTCGTCTTCCTGCCGATCAAGACCAATCCACCGTCGGCCAACCTGTATATCAGCTACACCACGCTCGACGACGCGCCCGTCGTGCGGGCCTTCCTGAATATCATCAATCCCCCTGCCGTCTAATCTGCAGCACCACCTATTTATATGCGCCGCATATAAATACATAAACAAAAACGTATTTGTCATACATATCTGGCATGATGCATAGTGATCCGCACGCCCATCGTGGCGCCGGCTCCGTGCCTGCCCTGCCCGTCAACTGACGGCGCATCCCAGTCCGCTCCGGCAGCCCTATTCGATGTTGTAACTATAAAAGAGACGGGGCGCGACTGTTGCATGAGCATCACACTGACGACATAAAAGCAGACAAGGCCAGCAATGATCTTGTGCAATACAGTGTAATGTTGATAAGGAATCATCACCTCGTGCATCAAAAACAGGCTAAATCGGCCCCAAATTAGATGTTTCACCTATAAAAAATATACAATATCGATCTTCCAGGAGCCACTCATGAAACTTACACAATTTAGTTTGACGATCGCAGCCATATTTCTGACTGCTCAAGCGTCCGCGGCTACCCCAAAACTGGGTGTCGTGTATGACGCGGGCGGCAAGTTCGACAAGTCGTTCAACCAATCCGCTTTCGAAGGCGCATCGCGCTTCAAAAAAGACACAGGCATTTCCTTCATCGAAGTTCAGGCATCGAGCGATACGCAAGCCGAGCAAGTCATGCGCGGCCTGGCCCGCAAGAAACTCGACATGATCGCCGCCATCGGCTTTGCGCAAACGCAAGCCGTACAAAAAGTCGCCAAGGAATTCCCGAATGTGAAATTCGTGCTGATCGACGGCCAGGCTGCCGGCAGCAACGTCAATTCCGTCGTCTTCAAGGAAGAAGAAGGCTCTTATCTGGTGGGCGTGGCTGCAGCCATGGCCAGCAAGAGCAAGAAGGTCGGCTTCATCGGCGGCATCGATATTCCCCTGATCCGCAACTTCGCCTGCGGCTACGCGCAAGGCGTCAAGGCCGTCAATGCGAAGACGGAAATCACGCAAAACATGGTCGGCACCACGTCCGGCGCCTGGAATGACCCGGCCAAGGGTGGCGAACTGGCCCGCTCGCAATTCGAGCGCGGCGTTGATGTCGTCTTCGCCGTCGCTGGCGGCAGCGGCATGGGCACGCTGCAAATGGCCAAGGAAAAAGGCAAGCTGGCCATCGGCGTTGATTCGAACCAGAACGGTTTGTACCCGGGCAGCATCCTGACTTCGATGGTCAAGCGCGTCGACAACACGGTGTATGACAGCTTCATGGAAGTCAAGAACGGCACCTGGAAGGGCGGCGTCAGCTATAAAGGCTTGAAAGAAGGCGGCGTGGATTGGGCGCTCGATGCGAACAACCGCAAGCTGATTACGCCAGAAATCGAAAAGCGCGTGTTGGGTGCGCGTAAGGACATTATCGATGGCAAGATCAAAGTGATCGATTACCGCGTCGGCAGCAGCTGCCCGGTTTAATTTTTCTCCGTATCTTTTAGCGCGCCGCCGGGGCCTGTCTCCGCGCGGCGCGTTTCCATGAAACTATCCAGTTATGAACCTATGCAGCCAGCAGTAGAATTTCGCAGCATTTCCAAGCAGTTTGGACATGTGAAGGCGAACGCCAATGTCAGTTTCTCCATCGCCAAGGGCAGTATCCACGGTCTGGTGGGGGAAAACGGCGCCGGCAAATCGACCTTGATGAGTATCCTGTACGGGTATTACCGTGCCGACGGCGGAGAAATCCTGCTCGACGGAAAAGTACAGCCTATCCGCAACAGCCAGGAAGCGATCAATCTCGGCATCGGCATGGTGCACCAGCATTTCATGCTGGTCGAGAACTTCACCGTCCTCGACAATATCATGCTGGGCACGGAAGGCGGTTTTCGCCTGGCCAGCCACCGTGCCGAAGCGGAAGCCAAATTGCGCGAGATTTGCGCACGCTACCGCCTCGACGTTGACCCGCTCGCGAAGATCGAAGACCTCTCCGTCGGCGCGCAGCAGCGCGTGGAAATCCTCAAGCAGATTTACCGCAGCGCCAACATCCTGATCCTCGACGAGCCGACAGCCGTGCTGACGGCCCAGGAAACGGCCTCGCTGTTTGAAATCTTGCGCCTGTTCAAGGAACAGGGCAAGACCATCATCCTGATCACGCACAAACTGCAAGAAATCCTGGAAATCACCGATAACGTCACCGTCATGCGCGGCGGCACGGTGGTGGGCGCCGTGGCGACAGCCGGCACGTCGAAAGAGGAGCTGGCCAATATGATGGTGGGCCGCCCCATCCAGAGCCACTTGCCACGCGCGCCCTACAATCCGGGCGCCACGGTGCTGGAAGTGGACGGTTTGCAACTGGCCGACGGGCAACAGGTCAAGCTGCTGGCCGACATCGGCTTCAACTTGCGCGCCGGCGAAATCGTCGCCATCGCGGGCGTTTCCGGCAATGGCCAGAGCGAGCTGCTGGAAATCCTGTCCGGCATGCGCTTGCCGACGTCTGGCAAGCTGCGCTTCCTGGACAAGGACTTGCCGTTTGCCAAGCGCACTGACGCCGATGGCTTGCCGCTGGCCTTCCGCGAGCTGGGCATCGCCCACATTCCGGAAGACCGTTTGCGCGATGGCGTGGTGAAAAATTTCTCCGTCATGCAAAACACCATCCTCGGCTACCAGGACCACCTGAAAAACCGCTGGGGCTTGTTCAACTTCAAGGCCATCGGCGCGCGCTGTGCGCAACTGCTGAAAACCTTCGATGTGCGCCCGGCCAATCCGGACTTGCGCATTGGCCTCTTGTCTGGCGGTAACCAGCAAAAGGTGGTGATCGCGCGCGAAGTGCTGGCCAAGCCGAAGCTGATGCTGGTGGGCCAGCCCACGCGCGGCGTCGATATCGGCACCATCGAAAGCATCCATACGCAATTGCTGGCCCTGCGCGACGCAGGCGTGGCGATCCTGCTGGTGTCCGTCGAACTGGAAGAAGTGCGGGCGCTGGCCGACCGCATTCTGGTCATGTGCGGCGGACGCATCACCGGCGAACTGAAAATTGAAGAATTCGATACCACCCGCATCGGTCTGTTGATGGGGGGAATGCATAAATCATGAATAACGACTTGCCACGCTGGGCGACAGCTTTTGTCATGCCCATGTTAAACCTGCTGTCGGCCTTGCTGGTCGCAGCCCTGGTGATTTATATGCTGGGCGAAGACCCGGCCGAATCGCTGGGTATCCTCGTCAACAGCGCCATCCTTAACCCGGAAGGCTTGAGCTACACCCTGTTCTACGCCAGCACCTTCATTTTCACGGGCCTGTCGGTTTCCGTGGCGATGCAGGCCGGCCTGTTCAATATCGGTTCCGAAGGCCAGATGTATATCGGCGGCCTGGGCTTGACGGTAGCCATGCTGGCCTTCGACCAGACCCTGCCCGCCTGGCTGTTGATTCCCGCGGCCATGATCGGTGCGGCCCTGTTCGGCGCGCTGTGGGGCTTGCTGCCCGGCTACCTCCAAGCCAGGCGCGGCAGCCACATCGTGGTGACCACCATCATGTTCAACTTCATCGCCGCCAGCCTGATGAACTTCATCATCGTGAAGTACCTGATTCCGCCAGGCGAACAGAACACGGCCAGCCGCGTGTTTGCGGAAAGCGGCGAAATGCCGCGCCTCTCCACCTGGTTCCCGTCGCTGGGCGATACGCCGCTGAACATCAGTTTTCTGCTGGCAATCGCCGCACTGGTCATCTACGGCGTGATGGTCTGGCGTTCGTCGTGGGGTTTCAAGCTGCGCGCCACCGGCCTCAACAAGCATGCGGCACACTACGCGGGCGTGTCGATCAGCAAGATGATCATCATCGTCATGCTGATTTCCGGCGCGCTGGCAGGCTTGGGTTCCGTCAATTCCATCATGGGTTCGACGCATTACCTGTCGCTCAATTTCGTCGGTGGCGCCGGCTTCATCGGCATCGCCATCGCCCTGATGGGCCGCCAGCATCCGGTCGGCATCTTTTTGTCAGCCGTGCTGTTCGGCGCGCTGATCCAGGGCGGCTTCGACCTGTCGCTGGAAAAACCGAATATCCCGACGGAAACCTTCATTTTCATCCAGGGCTTGATCATCCTGTTCTGCGGCGCCATGGAAAACTTTTATGCTCCGGCCATTTCCGCCCTGCTCAAGCGCACCAAAGGCTAAACCATGACACTCGACGACTTTCATTTCGCCAGCATCCTGGTATCGACCGTGCGCAATGCGCCCGTCCTGATCTTTGCCGCCATGGCCGGCCTGTTTGCCGAACGCAGCGGCATGATCGATATCGGCCTGGAAGGCAAGATCCTGGCCAGCGCGTTTGCTTCCGCCGCCGTGGCCTACACGACGCAAAACCCGTATTACGGCATGGCTGCCGGCATGCTCGTCTGCGTCGCCCTGGCCCTGCTGCAAGCGTATGTCAGCATCACGCAAAAGGGCAACCAGTTGGTGGCCGGCATGGCCATCAATATCGCCATGAGCGGCCTGACCTTTGTGCTGGCGCAATTTTTCTTCCAGCAAGGTGGCCGCACGCCCGACCTCGGTTCAGCGCGCCTGTTCGACGTCGTCTTGCCGGGCACGCAGTATGTGGAACATATTCCCTTCATCGGCTGGGTGTATGCCCACCTGATCGGCGGCCATTCCATCCTCGTGTATGTGGCATTCCTGCTGATCCCGCTCGTGCACTGGCTGCTTTACCACACGCGTTTCGGCCTGCGCCTGCGTGCCTGCGGCGAAAACCCGCATGCGGCCGACTCGGCCGGCGTAAGCGTGGAAGCGACGCGCTACCTGGCCATGCTGGTGGCCGGCATCCTGTGCTCGTTCTCGGGCGCCTATCTGGCCATCGTGCAAAGCGGCTTCTTCCTGCGCGACATGTCGGCCGGCGCCGGCTACCTGGCCCTGACGGCCATGGTGTTCGGCAACTGGCGCCCCGTCTACACTTTCCTCGGCTGTCTGATGTTCGGCTTCTTCGCCGCCATCCAGATCCAGATCGAAGGCGTGGATTTACCCGTCGTGGGCCGCATCCCCGGCTCCTTGATCCAGATGGTGCCGTACGTGGTCACCGTGATCGTGCTAGCAGGCTTGATGGCGAAATCCATCGCACCGAAAGCTATTGGTATCCCATTTGTAAAATCGCGCTAGTTTCAGCCTACGCTGACAAAAAAGCGAAGCCCGCGGGCTTCGCTTTTTTTATGCCTGTGGAATCTCGTCCAGCGAACAATACACAGGCAAACCCAGACTGCGCGCTACTGTCACCATCTGGTCCGCTCCGCCAGACGCACCACCTATCCGTAGCACGGCATCGCAATGGCTCAGTAAGCGCGTCGCGTGCGCGTGGAACAGGTCTTCATACACGGCATCGCCCACCCGGGTGGAACCAGCCAGCGCCAGCATGGGCAAGGCCAGCCATTCACCGAGCACAGGCATGTGTCCCTTGGCATACAGGGGCAGGCAGACGGCTTCCATGGTCGCCACATTGTGCTGCATCAAGACGGGATCGTCGCCCGTACCGGAACGGTAGGGGCCGGCAATGAGGATTTGCAGGCCAAGTTTGCGCGGCATCAAGTGCAATTGTGCATGCTGCAGCAACATGATGGTCTTGCCATCGCAGATGCGGCCATCGGCCACCATCTGCAGCGCTTGCGCCAGCGGCAATTCCAGCACTTCAATGTCTTCTCCCTCGTGCGCCAGGCCGCCGCCGTCGCCGATGCGGCTGGCAGGGTCGTACTCGGCCACGAAGAAATGCAAGCGCTCCGTCACGGAACCCGGACTCATGAAAGCCTGGAAGATCTTTTGTATCTGCCCCACCCGGTAACCGGTTTCCTCTTCCACTTCGGCGCGGATGCGCTGCTCCGCACTGGCCTCTTCCAGCAAGCCGGCCGCTGATTCGATCAGGAAACCATCGTGGCCTTCGCGGTACGTTGGAAAGCGGAACTGGCGGATCAGGATCACCGTGCGTTTGGCTTTGTTGTACAGCAGGATGGTGGCGCCATCGCCGCGGTCATAGGTTTCCCGCGTCTGCGTTTGCCACTGGCCATCGTGGCGCAGATAATCGAACGTAGTCTTTTGCAATAAATACCAGTCGTGCGACAGGGTTACCACGCCCTGTATGTGTACCCGTTGTTGCTCAGCATTTTCTTCGCGCATAGTGTCCCTTGTGCTTGCATGTACTTGCCTTCGTCGACTTTATCATGCAAACTCGTGCAACATCAAGAAAATATAAGAATACTCAAGAAAACCCATGCTCACACATCAACGCAAACAATACCTGCTGGACCTGCTCCAGCGCGAAGGGCAGCTCGTCGCCAGGGCCGTCAGCGACGCCCTGGGCTTGTCGGAAGACACGATACGGCGCGACCTGCGCGAGCTGGCAAAAGAAGGGCTATTGGAACGCGTGCACGGCGGCGCCCTGCCCTTACTGTTCCGCTCGCCTGCGCTGGCGCCGTTTTCGGCCCGCGAACAGATTTCGCCCGAAGCCAAGCCTGCCATCGGCCGCGCGGCCGGCGCCATGATACAAACGGGACAAGTGGTGTTTCTCGATGGCGGCACGACCGCCGTGCATCTGGCGCGCCAGCTGCCGCAGGACTTGCGCGCCACCATCGTCACGCACAGTCCGTCGATTGCCGTCGAACTGGTGAATCACCCAGGCATCGAGGTGCTGATGCTGGGCGGACGCCTGTACAAGCACTCGATCGTGGGTGTCGGTGCGGCCACCGTGGAAGCGATTGGCCGCATCCGCGCCGACCTGTATTTCATGGGCGTGGCCAGTCTGCATCCGCAAGCGGGCATCACCACCGGCGATTACGAAGAGGCGTGCGTGAAACGCGCGCTGAGCGAGGCGTCAAACCGCACCGTCGTGCTGGCCTCGCCGGAAAAGTTCAACACGTCTTCGCCATTTCAAATCGCGCCCTTGAGCCAGGTCAACGACATCATCGTGCACCGCGACGTGGACGACGCCCTGGTCGCACCCTACCGCGACATGGGAATTAACATCACCCTGGCATGAAAAAAGCGGCCCGCAGGCCGCTTTCGAATCACATCTTTACTGTGGCCAAATCGCCCGCAGCACGGCGGCCAGATGATAGCCTCCCTCAATCAGCTGCTGCTTTGCCAGCGCCGAGCTGGGCACAGGATAATTGTCCGGCACCGTCAAGGACCACACATGATAGACATCGCCCTTGCGGCTGGTCTGCTGCGTGGCCGGACCGGCCACCACGTCCGTGAAAGCAATCTTTGATGCAGCCAGCGAGGCATCTGCCCACTGATACGGCCAGCTGACGGGGTCGCCGCTATTGCCGCTCACCACAGGCGCGCTGGCGATCACCGTCCTGGCGAACTGCTGCGGCGTGCGCGTGCTCAGGCGGCGCATGGCGTAATCGACCACGGTCGTATCCCAATACGAATGCAGGGGCTTGGTGGGCGACTTCGGATAGGCGGGAGCTTTCGCCATGCCTTCTTCCACCGGCAGCGGCGCGGGAATCACGGCGTCCGACAGCGCCGTCATCTTCGCATCGTCGAGCAGCAAGTCGTTGCCGCCGCGCGCATTGAAAATGGCGACGTCGTCGATCTGCCCCTGCGTGTCAGGCACGAAAAACTGGCCATCCTTGCCGAGAAACGCATTGCCAACGTGTAATGGCTGGTGGATATCGCCCACCAGGTGCGTGATCAAAATCAGCGCTTCGCGCTGGCTGAAGCCGTGCGGATTACTGGCCGCATCAGCCTTGCCCTGCAATACCAGGATCGCCTGCTTGAGCGTCTGCACGATATCGTCGTCCGCCGTGCCTACGCCATGGTCATGGTAGTGCGTATTCTGGAACGGCACATTCGTGTAATGGTATTGGCCATGCTTGGGGTTTGCCGCCACATACGTCAGCATTTCCGGCGATTGCGGACCGCAATACGTGCCCTTCACGCAATCGGGCCAGTTGGCGATTTTTTCCAGGCTTTCGCCAGGCAACAGCAATTGGCTGATGTGCGCCTGCGCCGCGCTGCCCTTGAGCAATTGATCGGCGATGGCGCCCACGGCGCGGTGGCCGTCGTTGCCCCAGGCCAGTACATTGCCGGAAGCAAAAGCGGCGCCCAGCGCCAGCACGCTCAACAGTTTTTTCATGTTTGCCATTACTCCTTGCCTTGCGGCGTAGCCTTCGCCGGCTTTGGATACTGCTTGTTGATGTCGATGGGCTGTGCATAGACCGAGCTCCACGTTTGTTCATGCAGCGCGGCAATCCGCTGCGCCATGGCATCATTGCGCAGCACCACTTCCAGGTTGCGCGACAAGTCGAAATAGCCGCCCGCCCAGTTGCTCGTGCCGACCCAGGCCAGCTTGCCATCGATGCTCATGGTCTTGCTGTGAATCACGCGCGCAAATGGAATGAAACCGGTCGAAGCGGCAGGAATTGTCACGATGCGAATTTCCACGTTCGGCAGCAGGGCCAGGCTTTTCAGGTAAGCGATGGCAGGCGCTTCCGTGTTCCAGGCGGATACCATCAGCTTGATCTTCACGCCACGCTGGGCGGCTGCGCGCACGGCGTTGTCGATCACGGCGTAGTACGGACGCGTGCGGTTCGGGCCATACGACAGCGGCGCGTAATCGAGCAGCTGGATGCGCACCTCGCTTTTCGCTTCCGCCAGCAAGGCGGGCAAACCCGTTTCCGAATCGCCCACACCGGCCGGGTTATACGCATTCGGGCTGGCCAGCAAAAAGGCGTTTTGCGCGTAGTTGGCCGGCACCACCTTGCTGTTGAGCACCGTGGCGCGGCCGCCTTGCGACGTCAGCGCCTGGGCTTGCCAATCCTGTTCAAAAATCGCCTGCACCTGGCTGACCATGGCCGGCTCCGTGATCTTCAAGCCCGTCTCATGGATGTGCTCGAACGAGCGCCAGTCGAAATTCTGGCTGCCGATGTACGCCACCTGGCCATCGACGGCCAGGTATTTCGCGTGCACGATGCCATTGCCCGTGATTTTATTGAAATCGATCAGGCGCAAGTCCAGGTTCGGAATCGCCTTGATCCGGGCGATGGTCGCCGCGTCCGACAGGCCCACGCCCTTCTGGTCCAGCAGGAAGCGGATTTTCACGCCACGCTGGCCGGCCGCCGTCAAACTGGCCAGCACCTTTTCAAAAGCCGTGCCCGGCTTGCTGACGGCATAAAACTGGGCGATGACGATCTCTTTCTTGGCCGAATCAAACAGCTCGCTCCACACGGCGACGGGTTCGCGCAAGTCGGGATTGGTCAAGCTCGTTTCCACGGGCGAAGTGTGCACGAGCTCAAAGCCGGGAATGGTGAAATCGGCGTGGGCCGTGCCTGCGAACAGGGTAGTGACGAGCAGGGAAACAGATAAACGACGCATGGTTATTCCTTGTAGATTATTTGACACGCACGATGCGGCCGGCCGCCGTAGCGCTGCCAGCCGGCTTGCCAGCGCGCGCGCGGGCTATCAGGTAATTGCTGAAGGCGTCGATGTCGCGCACGCCCGTGTCGAGGCGGCGCGTGCCAGCTGCCAGCACCGTGAAACGGTCGCCTCCGCCAGCGAGGAAACTATTGGCGGCGATACGGTATTGTTGATTGTCATCAATAGGGCTGCCATTGAGCATGATGCTGCCCGGCAGCACACGCTGGCCCTGCGGCTTCGTGCTATCCCAGCGGTAGCTGAAGCCTCCCGATACCTGCAGCAGATTGTTGTCCTCCGCTTCGGCACCCGGCCATTGCTGTTCGAGCAAGGTACGGATTTGCGCGCCGGAAAGACTGACGACGATCAGGGTATTGCCGAATGGTACAACTGCCTGGTTCTGGCCCACGTTCGTCATCAGGTCGGCGCCCGCTTCCAGGTCCTTGCGGATGCCACCATTGTTCATCAGGCCGATTTGCGCACCTGCAGCGCGCGCGCCGAACAGGGTGCTGTCGGCCACCAGGTCACCCAGCGCGGAAGCGCCGCTGCCCTTGGTGCTGCGGCCCACGGTGGGCACGGCGATGGCGGCGACGGGACGCGACAATTCCGCCGCACTGCGCTGCTTCACCGATTCCAGGTAAGCCGCCACGGCCGGGTCCGGCTCATACATGCCTGGCAGCATGACGACGTTTTGCGCGCTGGCATTGATCAGCGCATTCTTGACGGGATCTACCTTGAGCTTGATGCGCGTCAGCATATGCCCGCCCATCTGTGCCTGCGTCACCAGCCGGCCATCGACGCGGCACAGATAACCCTGGTGCGAATGGCCGCTGATGACCAGTTGAATCGCCGGATCGAGGCGTTTCACCACGTCGACCACTTCGCCCTTCAGGTGCCTGCAATCGGCCTGGTCGACGGCTTCCTTCGTCTCGCCGCCCTGGTGCAGCAGCACGACGAACACGCCCACGCCCTGCGCGCGCAACTGCGGCAAGGTGGCGTTGATGGCGTCCGCTTCATCGCCGAACTGCAAGCCGGTGATACCGGCGGCCGTCACCACGGATGGCGTATCTTTCAGCACGGCGCCGATCAAGCCCACCTTGACGCCATGTGCCTCTTCGATGCGGTAGGCCGGCAGCAGGGACTTGCCCGTTTGCGTGTCGATCACGTTGGCGGCCAGATAGGAATAGCTGGCGCCCTTGAAGTCGGGCGTGAACTTGCATGCCTTGTCGGCGCGCGAGGACTCGCAACCGCCGCGCTGCTGGCGCAGCAATTCCGCCTTGCCCTGGTCAAATTCATGGTTGCCCACTGAACTGGCCTTCATGCCCAGCATATTCATGGCGACGATGCTCGGTTCGTCCGCCCACAGGGCCGACATGGCGGGGCTGGCACCGACCAGGTCGCCATTGCCGACAAAAATCAGCTGCGCGTCTTCGCGGCGCCATGCCGTCAGAGCGCCGGACAAGGTATCGATGCCACCCGCCTGCACCGTCTTGCGCTCGGCATCGGCAGCGCTCGTGTAGGTAAATTTGCTGCGTTCGAGGTTGCCGTGGAAGTCGTTCAGGGCAACCAGGTTGATATCGACGGGTGCCACGGCAGGCGTGGCGCAAGCTGCCAGCAGCAGGGTCAGGGCCGCTGCGGCGGCGAGTGGTGTCAGATGATGTTTCATGGTCCCCACATAGTTATCGTTGTAAAAAAAATCTATCTCTTCCGGGGGGGACGCCGCGCGCCGCAAGCCCATCCGAGCATTACAGGAAGGCAGAACATAAACGAAAAAACGGCCGGTGTCGCCACCAGCCGTTCGGAACGTCAGTCAAGCGTCGAGATTAGAACTCGTACTTGACCGTAGCCTGGATGGCCCATTGGGACTCACCCTTGTTTTGACGCACATCATAGTTTTCCACTTTATCGCGGACTTGGTAGATGTAACGGCCTTGAGCATCGAGACCTGCGAAATCAACAAAGCTGCGTGCCTGACCACCACCCGATTGGAAGCCGATTTCATTGATACGGCCCCACTTGCGGTTGATCATGTTACCGACGTTGAAGAAGTCCATCGTGAACACGCCTTTATTGCCTTTGAAGAAGCCTGGTACTTCCTGGCTGATACGCATATCGAAGCTGTTGGTCCATGGCGCGAAACTGCCATTACGGGAGACAACGCCACCAGCCGATTTTTTCAGATCCGGGTTGCTGTTGACGAAGGCCCAGAAACGCTCTTCATTTGCATGGTTGGTAGCGGTGTCATTACGGAACACCACTTCACCCGAACCTGGTTTCGATGGAATGTACATCAGGTCGTTACCCTGCACGCCGTCGCCGTTCAAGTCATTGTTGACGGTCCAGCTGTAAGGCTTGCCCTTGCGGCCTTCATAGAACAGGCCGAAGCTTGTTTTATAGGTGCCGAAGAAGCGTTTTTGCCAATTGATCATGGCGTTGAAACGGTCTTTCACCAGATAGCTCGAGTTCGATGCCACTTCTTCATTCGGATTGAAGATACCGCGGGCGTTGAAGTTCGAGTTCGAGACCGACGACGTCAGTGGCGACACTTCCGTTGCATCCGTGTAGGTGTAGGCAACCGACCAGCCGAAGCCTTTGGTCATTGGCTGGCTCAGCGACAGAGTCACGAGATTGCCTTCGCCCTTGTCCGTCTTCTTGGCAACGAGTACGTTGTTGTAAGCCGTATTTTTCAAAGCACGCGACACAGCGCCCGAGCAAACAGGACTGGCCGATGAGCTCAGCGAACCCGTGGCAGTCCAGCAAGCCGTATTGTAGGCGTTAGCCGAATAGTACAGATTACGTCCGTCCGTGCCAGTTGCCGTCGGCGTGCCCAAGTTCAGGTGCTCATAGTAAATCGCATCCTTGTTCTTGGTGCGCAGGTACTCGGCGCCGAAAACCAAACCCATCCATGGCAATTCATGTTCGAATGCCAGGTTGGCTTTCCAGATCGATGGCTGGCGCAGGTTCGGCGCCAGGAAGTCGACGTTGGCTGCGGCATCGCCCAGATTGGTTGGCTGCTTGTCAGGATCGGTGCTAAACAGACCACCTACAGTTGGACATGGTTTGAAGCTGCCACCGCAACCAACGACGCGGGTAGCCATGCCGGAGTTGGCAAATGGATTCGACATCCAGACGGTCGCTGCCGCACCCTGGAACAGGCCGGCACCGCCACGGATTTGCGTCGGACGGGCACTGTCAAACTTATAGTTGAAGCCGACACGCGGCTGCACCAAGGTCTGGCCATCAATCGTCTGGGTATTGTCCAGTCCAAAACCACCGGTTTGCGAAGTACCGCCCAAACCGGTGCGACCGCCCGTTGCCACACCTGCCACCATCGCAGCCGATGCGGCTGCATTGCGCGTAGGACGCTCGCCAATGGCGGCTTTATCCACGCGCACGCCGTACTGAACGGTCAGGCGTTTGTTGACGGACCACACATCTTGCAGGAACAAGCCATAATTTTTCAGGCTGAAATCGGCAGCGGCACCGTCAAGCGTACCGCCCGCGACGGGAATTTGCACCTGGTACGAGCTAGGACGGCCAAGGCGGAAGTTTTCCAGGATGGCTTGCTGGATAATCTCAGGCGACGAAGCGGTCGCACCGCCACAGGACACGCTGCCGAACGAATACTTATAGGTCGCAGAGCTATTCGTGCAATTGAATGTGTAGTTGCCGTAGATATTTTGGGCAAACAGGTTATACACATCGTTCTTGCTGTAGTCGCCACCAAACTTGACTTCATGATCGCCCAAAGCCCAGTTCGCGCCCAAATACGCATCCTTGGTCTTGGTGGTCAGTACGTTCAGCTGACGGCTCATTTCCGTACCGAAGTTCAGGAAACGGTTATCGGTAGGTACACCGGCTGGCGAGCCGGCAGGATTGGCGCCGCTAAACTGCAGGCCAATCGCAGGCAAGCGCGCGTTGTTCGTTGGCGTGCTTTCATAATCACGCGACGACACCTTGAACTCGGTCGAGAAAGTTGGCGTCCAGTCAGCAAACCATTGGCCAACAACAGTTTCGATCGTCTTGTTCTGTGTGTACCAGTAGGAATTGAGCGACAGGCCGGTGGCCGACACGCCAGGGAACATCGGTTCGGACTGGTCGGTTTTCGAATAACGGACCATGGCACGATGATTATCGTTGATATTCCAGTCCAGTTTTAACAGGGTATCGTTCACCAGCAGCTGGGTGCCCGCTGGGATTGCCGTGGTGCCGATATCCAGACCCGAGTAGTTATTCTTGGCGATCGCCTGAGCAGCGGCAATTGCTGCATCGGTAATACCGACATTGGTCTTGTTGCTGCCCAGTGGGCCAAACGATGGCGCCGTGCGCGTGCTTTCCAGGCGCTCTTTATTGGCGAAGAAGAACAGTTTGTCCTTGATCAATGGACCGCCGACGGTTACGCCCTTGGTGGTTTCGCGGAATGGCTCTGGGGCGCTATAGGTGTCCTTAGTATTATCATAACGATCACCAGCCATCTTGTCGTTACGGAAAACGAAATAGGCGCTGCCTTTGAATTCGTTGGTACCCGACTTGGTCACGGCATTGATATTGGCGCCCGTATAACCTTTTTGCGTCACGTCATAGTTGGCGACGTTCACTTGCACGGACTGGATCGCTTCGATCGAAATCGGTTGCTTGGCGGTCGGGCTGCCATTCGATTCCAGGCCAAAGGTGTCGTTCACGGCCACGCCATCGATGGTCATCGAGTTGTAGCGCGAGTTCTGGCCGGCAACGGACAATTCACCGCGCTCTTTGTCCGTTTGCGAAACACGCGGATCGGAGCGGGCGTAATCTTGCAGGTTGCGCTGGATCGACGCTTGCATGGCCAGTTCGTTCGCGCCAATATTGGTGCCCGCACCCATATTGCTGCGATTAAAGATCTGTGCGCGGGCGCCCGTACCAGTCACATTCACGACTTGCATCTGGGCGCCCAGGGTGGCGTCCACATTGGCCGTTTCGGCCAGTTCCAGGAACACGCCTTCGCGTTTTTCCACTTCACCATTCTTCGTGATGGTGATGGTGTAAGGACCGCCGGCGCGCAAACCGCGGGCGACGTAGCGGCCTTCCGCATCGGTCGTCACGTTGCTGACGGAACCCGATTCGGTATGCACGATGGTGACAGTGGCACCAGCCGCCGGCTTGCCGTCGGTGGCCGAGATACGGCCGCCGATGGAAGACGTAGTGTTCTGTGCGAACGATGGTGCCGCCGCCAGTGCAATAGACAGGCTGAACGCGATTTGCGTTAGCCGAAGTCGCTTGTGATTGATCATCTTTAACCCCAGAAAAGACTATTATTTTTGAAAATCCTGGATTGCCCCACCGCCCGGCTGCGCCGCACAGCAACACAAACACAACATTTCCTCTTTACGATACTGCAACTGTTACGCCGGGTGGACTGGCTGCTGGCCCTGACAAGACCTTGCACAAACGCCTTTCCACTCATCACAACCATCGATATTTCAAGCAATAACGGCGAGAAACGTATTCTCTTCCGTACAACACGGGGCGCTAGCACCTGTGTCATATACCCGCTCTGCCTACCCGGCTAACATGGCAAGCCGCGAGTGTAATTGTTAAATATTTCAAGACTGTGACACGGCGGCAAGAAGCAGGAAAATGTCGTCATTTATTCAATTGACTGTTCGCTTTTAGCCTGCATCTCACCTTTATTTACTGCAAATACCCATCTTCATACGCTATCAGCCATATGAATTGTGACTTTTTAATATCACACCAATCCCACTATGCATCATCAAAAAATGGATGACAAATACGATTTTTTTTACATATTTATATATTTTAAGTATAAATAGCATGTGGTAACTAGCTGCATTGATATCGTGTGACAGCGTCCGGGCTTATGGCGCGAGATTATAAATGAGCAATATGTACTTGAAATTGATTCATCCAGGAAATTGTATAAAGTCGTGCATCTGCCGTTAATTGTGTCGCATGGTCGCCACAAAATTAAAAAAATGACATTGATTGGATTTGAGACAGGAAATGGAAAACGGCCGGAAGATCCGGCCGCCCAAAGAGTATCAGTTGCTAACGTCATGCAACTTACGGTTTGCTGCTCTTTCCTGCCTTGTCGGCGGCGGCAATTTGCGCTTCAAAACGGGTAAAACGGGCATCGAGCGCTTTCAGCAAACGTTGCTTGTCCGCTTGCGTCAGGAAGGAATACCGCAGGCTGTTGTATGACAGCTTTTTGATTTCCGCATAATCGGTCTTGTACTGGCTGGCAAACAGCACGTACTCATTCGACAAGGTATTACGCGAGACGCCCGCGTCATCGGTGGAAATCACGAAGGGCACGCCATACTTGCGGTACAGGGTAATCGGATGGGACTGGCCCTTGATACCAAGAATGTAATCGTTGCTGGTCAGGTTAACTTCCACGGGTATGCCCCGCTCGCGCATCTTTTGCATGGTCGCCAGCGCATTGTTTTCGTAGGCGATATCCATGCCGTGGCCGATGCGGTCGGCACCCGCCACGTCGATGGCTTCCGCGATATGGAAAGCCATGCCTTCCGGCGGCACCATGCCCAGCGCCAGCTCGCCGGCGTGCAGGGCGATCTTGACGTTCGGATATTTTGCCTTGAGGAACTTGAACATTTCCATGTGCAGGCTGTAATCGCGCATGGACACATTCACGCTTTCCTGGCCCACGATATTCACACCCACCAGCAGCGGATTCAGGCTCGCTGCCTTGAATGCAGCCACCATGGACGAAAACACTTGCGATGGCGACAGGAAACGCAGCACATACGCCTGATAACGCATGGTGAAATTGGCGTCATCGATACCGGCGCTGCTGGCGTTCACGTTATCGTTATAGGCAGTGATGCTTTTCTGGAAGCTGGCGTCTTGCTCCAGGCTCTGCGTCCAGTTGGCCAGCACGGTTTGCAACGCCGCCGGTTGCAAGCCTGGCGCCAGCACTTGCTGGTCGAACTGCGCGTTCTGCACGAAGGGCGACAGCTCGAAAATCGTCTCGATGTAGCTGAGGTTTTCCGCGATGGCGCGCTGCTTCAGGGTTTTCAGGCCGTCCGCCGTATTGCTCGACGCCACGGGGCCAAAGTAGCCAAAGGTATCGAAGAAGGTGCGGTCCGGCGGCGTCTGGATGGCGCCGTGGTTATAGAAATCCTTGGTCGACCAGCGCTGCAGCAATTGCGCATACAGGCCCGCATCGGCAAACACTTCCGTGGACGACAGGCAGTCACGCTGCGCGGGCGGCTTGGCGCGTTCGGCCGCCACGACGTCCTTGTTGCTTTCGATGCGGTAGGTCGTCTTGTTGACGCAATAGTTTTCTTTGTCGACCCAGTCAAGAAATTGCTCGGCATAAATGGCTCCCGAGTAATGGTGATGCAAATCACCGCCCTTGGGCATCATGGAAAAGAACAGGCTCAACTCCGCTGTCTTCGGCTGCGCGCCCGCAACCAGCGCCGCAAAATGGCGCGCGGTGGCTGCTTCATTGGAAGACGGGGTAGCCTTGGCGGCATGCGCCGTTCCGGTCAATGCCAGCGCGGCGCCAAGCGCCAGGCCAGTGAGTTTCTTGTGCATTCGCGTTCTCGCTCAGGATAATTCGTATGGAACAACGGGTAGGTCAGCCCTGCCTCCGCACATGCACACATTGCCCGCCTGAATAGGTGGCGGCCACGGCCCGGTCGTCGCCCAGCAGCGCAAAGGCAAACAGCAACTCCTCCAGGCTTTGACAGCCTGCCGTGCGGCGCGCCAGCAGCGGCGTCGATTGTTTGTCGAGCACGATGAAATCCGCTTCCGTGCCAGCCGTGAAATTGCCCAGGGTGCCTTCCAGTTGCATGGCGCGCGCGGCGCCCAGGGTCGCCAGGTAAAACATGCGCAAGGCGGGCAGATAGCTGCCTTTCAAGCGTGCTACTTTATAGGCTTCGTTCATGGTTTGCAACATTGAGAACGAGGTGCCACCGCCCACGTCGGTGGCCAGCGACAGCAGCACGCGCGCCGCATCGGCCCGCTCGAAATCGAACAGGCCGCTACCGAGGAACAAGTTGGAGGTAGGACAAATGGCCGCCGCCGAGGACGTTTCCGCCATGCGCGCGCGGTCGCGCTCATCGAGCCAGACGCAATGGCCGAACATGGCGCGCGGGCGCAGCATGCCGTACTGGTCATACACATCGAGGTAGCTGCGCGCCTGCGGATGCAGTTCGCGCACCCAGCGGCACTCATCCTCGTTTTCCGACACGTGGGTTTGCAAATACGTATCCGGATAGGCGCGCGCCAGCTCACCTGCCAGGTGCATCTGCTCATTGGTTGAGGTGGGCACGAAACGGGGCGTGATCGCGTATAGCGAGCGGCCATGTTTGTGCCAGCGCCGGATCAGCTCTTCGCTTTCGCGCGCGCCGGACTCGGCCGTGTCGCGCAGGAATTCCGGGCAATTGCGGTCCATCATGACTTTGCCCGCCACCATGCGCAAGCCGCGCGCTTCGCTGGCGCCGAAGAAGGCATCGACCGATTGCGGATGCACGCTGCCATACACCATGGCCGTGGTGGTGCCGCAGCGCAGCAGTTCATCGAGGAAAAACTCGGCGACATTGCGCGCGTGGACAGGGTCTTCAAACGCGCGCTCGGTGGGGAAGGTGTACCTCTCCAGCCACGGCAGCAAACCGGGCGCGGGCGAGGCGATCATTTCCGTCTGCGGAAAATGCAGATGGGTATCGATGAAACCCGGCACGATCAGCTTGCCCCGGTAATCGACGATAGGCGTGCCGGGCGGCAAAGTCGCCTGCAATGAAGAGTAATCGCCGGCTGCCACGATCTTGCCATCGGCCACGATCAACAAGCCGTCCGCATGCCAGGCGTGCGCCTCCTCGGTGAAAGCAGGATCGGCGTGGAAGTGCAGCAAGCTGGCACGGTAGGCTTGCAATGTGGCAGGAACAATCGGCATGACTTCTTTCTATAAGGGGTGAATGGCGGCGCGTATTGGGCGGCGCATTGGCGCGCTGGCAGTAGCCAGCCGCAGCGGTGCGGCCAGGGCCGCGCTGGCGGCTTCCTCCCACACCATCAGTAATTGACAGGCCACGGAGGCGGCGATCACGGCCGGGGCCTTGTTGCGGATACCTGGCATGCCGATCGGACAGACCATGGCGGCAATGCGTTCGTCCGGCACGCCGCGCGCCTGCAGACGGCGCTCGAACTGCTTGCGTTTCGTTTGCGAGCCGATCAAGCCGAACCAGCCCACATCCGCGCGCTCCATGATGGCTTGCGTCAGGCGCTGATCCAGCGCATGACTATGTGTCATGACAAGAAAACTGCCGCCCGGAGGCGCCATCGCAACAAATTCCTCCGGCGCATCAGTGGCGGCGATGTGCACATTCGCTGGCAACCCCGCAGGCAATGCCAAGGGAAACAGGACTTCGCGCTCATCAACCCAGGTGATATTACAGGGCAAGTGGGCCAGCGCGCGCACGATGGCGGCACCCACGTGACCGGCGCCAAACAAGGTCAGGTGCGCGCGCGGCGCCAGGCAAGGGTCGACCAGCCAACGCCGTCCCTGGCCGTCCTGCGCCACATGGGTTGCGCGCTCACGTGAAAACGTATCGGGCGCCTGGGCTGGCATGCCGGCGATCAACGCGCCCGCCGCATCGAACAGGGCCGAGGCTGCGTCGCCATCGAGCGCCGTCAGGCGCCAACTATCCAGCTGGCGGCGCTCGCGCAAGGCGGCCAGCAACGCTGTCAGGCTGGCATCGATATATTCAAACGCCAGGTGGACGACGCCACCGCAACATTGTCCCAGGCTGGGGCCCAGCGCGAAACGCTCGAGTCGCGCATGCGTGTCGCCCGTGGACAGCATGGTCTTGGCAATTTCCACGGCGCGCAATTCCAGGTGGCCGCCACCGATGGTGTCAGCCTGGCCATTGAGGGTGACGCGCATCTTCGCGCCCGCTTCGCGCGGACCCGAGCCTTCCACCAGGGCCACCGTCACCAGCACGGATGCCTGCGCGTCGTTCTCGATTGCCGTCAACCAGTCGCTCATCATCTGCTCCTATGCGCTGACGCGCACCGCTTGCACGGCCATGACCGCATTGAGGATTTCCTCGCTGGTGGCCGGTGCATTCAGCGGTGGCTGCACGGTGTGATTTCCCACGCTGGAAACGGCGTCGCGGATGGCAAAGAACACGGAAAACGGCAACAGCAGCGGTGGCTCGCCCACGGCTTTGGAACGGTGGATGCTGTCTTCCACATTGCGGTTCTGGAATAGCTTGACGCGAAAATCTTCCGGACAATCCGAAATGCCGGGAATCTTGTATGTCGATGGGGCATGCGTCATCAGCTTGCCCGCCGCATTCCACCACAGTTGCTCCGTGGTCAGCCAGCCCATGCCCTGGATAAATGCGCCTTCCACTTGACCCAGATCAATCGCGGGATTGAGCGACTGGCCCGCGTCGTACAAGGCGTCGGCGCGCAGCAGTTTCCATTCGCCCGTCAAGGTATCGACCACCACTTCGGCCACAGCCGCGCCATACGCATAGTAAGAAAACGGATGGCCCGTCATCGTCTTTGCATCCCACGACAGGCCGGGAGTGGCATAAAAACCGTCCGACCACAGTTGTACGCGGGCCAGGTAAGCCTTTTGCACCAGCTCGGCAAACGGCACGACATGGCCGTTGACGTGGATATGGTTGTCGAAGAAACGCACAGTGCCAACGTCGGCACCATACAGTTTGACCGCGTAATCGGCCAGGCGTTCACGGATCTGGCGCGCCGCATCCTGCGCCGCCTTGCCGTTCAGGTCGGCGCCGGTGGAGGCCGCCGTAGCCGACGTGTTCACCACCTTGCTGGTGTCGGTGGCCGTGGCCCGTACTCTGTTCAGGTCCAGCCCCAGTTCGTGTGCCACCACCTGCATCACCTTGGTATTGATGCCCTGCCCCATTTCCGTACCACCATGATTGACCAGCACGGAGCCATCCACGTACACGTGCACGAGGGCGCCGGCCTGGTTCAGATGCGTGACATTGAAGGCGATACCGAATTTCAGCGGCGTGAATGCCAGGCCCTTCTTCAAAATAGGGCTGGCCTCGTTGTAGGCATCGATGGCGCGGCGGCGCGCCCGGTAATCGCTGCTCTCCTCCAGCTCAGCGACGAGCTCGTGGATCACGTTATCGACGATTTTTTGCCCGTACGGCGTGACATTGCGCCCCTCGGCATCGTTGCGGCCATAGAAATTGAGCAGGCGGATATCGAGCGCATCGCGTTGCAAATGGCGGGCAATTTCATCGATCACGTACTCGATGGCGATGGCGCCCTGCGGCCCGCCGAATCCGCGGAAAGCCGTATTCGACTGGGTATTCGTCTTGCCGCAGGCGGCGCGGATGTCCACGTCAGACAAATAATAGGTGTTGTCGAAGTGACAGACGGCGCGCGTGGCGACGGGGCCGGACAAGTCGGCCGAGTAGCCGGCGCGCGTGGTCATGTCGACCTTGGCGGCAAGAATCCGCCCGTCGTCGTCGTAACCCACTTCGTACTCATAATAAAAACAGTGGCGCTTGCCCGTCACCAGCATGTCGTCATCGCGGTCGGCACGCAGTTTCACGGGACGCTTCAGTTTCGCTGCCGCAATCGATGCCGCCGCCGCCCATAGGGCCGATTGCGATTCCTTGCCGCCGAAACCGCCGCCCATGCGCCGACATTCGACGGTGATGTTGTGCGAATGCACGCCCAGCGCATGCGCCACCACGTGCTGCATTTCGCTCGGATGCTGGGTCGAACACAACACCAGCATGCCTTGTGCTTCCTTCGGGATGGCGTAGGAAATCTGCCCTTCCAGGTAAAACTGTTCCTGACCGCCCACATATAGCTGGCCCTTGACCACGTGCGGCGCCTTCTCGAACGCGGCCTGGTAGTTGCCCCGCGTCAGCTGCATCGGCGGCAACACGTACGATTGCGCGGCCTTCGCCGCCTGCGGCGTCATGATCGCGGGCAATTCCTCATACGACACTTGCGCCAGGCGGGCGGCACGGCGCGCATGGTCATGCGTATCGGCCACCACGATGAAGATGGGCTGGCCCACGTATTGCACCAGTTCCGCAGCCAGGATGGGGTCGTCATGGATGATGGGGCCGCAATCATTGGTGCCAGGAATGTCCTGCGCCGTGTAGACAGCGACAACTCCTTGAGCACCACGCACGGCGGACAAATCCATGGCCGTGATGCGCGCGTGCGGATTTTGCGACAGGCCCAGCGCCGCATGCAAGGTGCCTTGCAGTTCGGCGATATCGTCCGTGTACGTGGCTTGCCCTAGCACATGCAATTGCGCCGATTCATGGGGACTGGGCTTGCCCACGGCGCTCCAGGCAGCCGCTTGCAGTTCGGGCGTGGCAGGATAGTTCATGCTGGTCCTTTCAGGCGCGGCAAGCGTAGGCGTTGACGGCAGTGCGCAGCAGCGGCGCACCGGGGCGTGTTTCCAGCCAGTAACGGCGCAACAGGTTTTGCGCCGTCGTCATGCGGTAGGTATTCGAGGCGCGCATGTCGGACAGCGGCGCGTAATCGTCGGCCAGCAAGCGCATGGCGATGACGAGGTTGTCTTCCGTCCACGCCTGTCCCAGCAAAAATGCTTCCGTTTGCGCGGCGCGTTGCGGCGTGGCCGCCATGCCGCCAAAGGCGATGCGCGCATCGATGATGCGCTCGCCGTCGAGCTGGAAGGCGAATGCGGCGCACACGGCCGAAATATCCTGGTCGAAGCGCTTCGCCAGTTTATACGTGCGGAACTGCACGTCGGCACGCGGCAAGGGCACGCGCACGGCTTCGACGAATTCGGCAGGCTGCAGATCTTTCTTTTGGTAAGCCAGATAGAAATTTTCCAGCGGCATCACGCGCTGGCCGCCGGGGCCACGCAGCACGATATCGCTACCCAGCGCAATCAGCCATGGCATCGAGTCGCCGATGGGCGAACCATTGGCCACATTGCCGCCCAAAGTACCCGCGTTGCGAATCGGCAAGGAGGCAAAGCGCTGCCACAGTTCCGACAATTCTTGCGGATAGTGCTGGCACAGCGCCGCATAGGCATCGTTCAGGCTGGCGCCAGCGCCGATGTGCAGCTTGCCGTCAACGATGCTGATGGTTTTCAGCGCGGCCACGTTGCCCAGATAAATGATGTCGCCGAGGTCGCGCAGCTGCTTGGTCACCCACAAGCCCACGTCAGTGGAGCCGGCCAGCAGGCATGCCTGCGGCTTTGCCGCGCGCAGCGCCACCAGTTCCTCGATGGTGCGCGGTGCGTGGAAGTACTGGCCACCGTGTTCATAGGTGGTCAGGCTGCCGCGCTGCAGCGCCCGCAATTGCTGCGCCAAGGCATCGCGGTCAAATGCGACCTGCGGCAGTTCACCCATGCGCCTGGCCGCATCGATAATGGGCCGGTAGCCCGTGCAGCGGCACAGATTGCCCGACAGCGTATCGTCGATTTCGCAGCGCGTGGGCGTCTCGCCGTTTTTCGCCAGATACATGCCCCACAGCGACATCACGAAACCTGGTGTGCAAAAACCGCATTGCGAACCGTGGCACTCGACCATCGCCTGCTGCACCGGATGCAGGGCGCCGTCGGGCTGTTGCAAGTCTTCCACGGAAAACAGGGCCTTGCCATCGAGGGTGGGCGTGAGTTGGATGCAGGCGTTGACGGCCTTCATCTCGACCTGGCCGTCAACCAGGCTGCCGATGACGACCGTGCAGGCGCCGCAATCGCCTTCCGCGCAGCCCTCCTTGGTGCCCGTGCAATGCAAATCCTCGCGCAGGTGCTGCAACACAGTCTGCGTAGGGGCGGCGTTGCGTACTTCCTGTACGGCACCACGGTAATAAAAGCGGATCGGTTCTGACATGCTGGCCTCGGTATAGTCCCAGTATAGGAGATTAACACCGGCATATGGGACAACTATATGCAAAGACTGATTTTACTTATCATTCAATATCAATACCATCAGCCAGTATAGGGATGCGTCGCATGCCAGTGTTCGGCGATATCGATGCGGCGCGCGATCCACACTTGCTCATGGCGCTGTACATAGTCGAGGAAGCGCGCCAGCGCTGCGGCCCGTCCCGGACGCCCCACCAGGCGGCAATGCAAGCCCACCGACAGCATCTTTGGCTGATTCAAGCCGTTCGGATCGCCTTCCGCATACAGCACATCGAAGGCATCCTTCAGATAATCGAAAAACTGCGTGCCCGAATTAAAGCCTTGCATGGCGGCAAAGCGCATGTCGTTCGTATCCAGGGTGTAGGGCACGATCAGCTGCGGCTGCACGGCCGGCATGCCGGCGGCATCCGTGTATGCCACTTTCTCCCAGAATGGCAAGTCATCGCCATAATAATCGGCGTCGTAGCGGAAACCGCCGTGCTCGACCACCAGTTTGCGCGTATTCGGCGAATCGCGCCCCGTGTACCAGCCTTGCGGGGCGGCTCCCGTCAATTCACGGATGATCTGCACGGCTACACGCATGTGTTCACGTTCCGTCGCTTCATCCATGTTTTGATAGGAAATCCAGCGCAAGCCATGGCAGGCGATTTCATGCCCCAGTTGCTGGAACGCGGCTACCGCTTCCGGATTGCGCTTCAGGGCCATCGATACGCCAAACACGGTCAGCGGCAGGCGCCGCTCCTCGAACATGCGCAACAAACGCCACAGCCCGGCGCGCGAACCGTATTCATAAATCGACTCCATGCTCAGGTGGCGCGCAGGAAAAGCGGCCGCGCCGATCATTTCCGATAAAAACGTTTCCGACGCGGGGTCGCCATGCAGCACGCTATTTTCCGCCCCCTCCTCGTAATTGAGGACGAATTGCAGGGCAATGCGGGCCTTGCCTGGCCATTGCGGATGCGGTGGCGTGCGGCCATAGCCGATCAAGTCACGTGGATAATGTTCGTAATTGTTCATGCGAAGGCGCGCCTATAGGAGGACAATGTTGGCTATATGCCCAATCATATAGCCGGGCGCAGTCGCCGGTATATGATTTGCACGATAAGCACATTCACTCACCCTATATACAGGATAGCAAATGGGAAAACTCAGCACGCATGTACTCGATATCGCCCACGGCAGACCGGGAGCCGGCGTCAAGGTGGCCCTGTTTTCAGTCGCGCCGGAAGGCAAAGTGTTATTGAAGATGGATATGACCAATAGCGACGGCCGCTGCAGCACGCCCTTGCTGGAAGGCGACAGCATGAAGGCGGGCCAGTACGAACTGGTATTCAACGCAGGCGACTACTTCGCCGCCCAAGGCCTCGACTTGCCTGCGCCCCGCTTCATCGACCTGGTGACCCTGGCCTTCGGCATTGCGCATACGGATGAAAACTACCATGTGCCGCTGGTGGTGTCGCCGTGGTCGTATTCAACTTATCGAGGAAGTTAAGCGACGTTCCACGACAAAGGCAGCGTGCAACGCTGCTTTTTTTACGCCTGCAAGCCTTGTCAGACAAAGCGCCAGACGAAAAAAAACCCCACCATTACTGGCGGGGTTTTTCTCTACTGCGAATAACAAGCCTGACGATAACCTACTTTCACACTGGTTGCAGCACTATCATCGGCGCAAAGTTGTTTCACGGTCCTGTTCGGGATGGGAAGGG
>NZ_JBNYXS010000019.1:0-123740 GCF_051380775.1 Janthinobacterium pasteuri
CAAAGAAATGGTCATGCCAGGCGATAACGTGTCGATCACCGTCAAGCTGATCAACCCGATCGCGATGGAAGAAGGCCTGCGCTTCGCTATCCGTGAAGGCGGTCGTACCGTCGGCGCTGGTGTTGTTGCAAAAATCCTGGCTTAATTCTCAAGCCTGCATAAAAGAAGACGCGTCGTCGCCCGGCGCCCTTCTTTTTATTCAACTGCCGGGGTTGGCAAGCATTTTGGTGCTATCATGTCGACCCTGACGGTTGTTGCGTCAGAAATTCCCGTATTACCTCATTGCCGTGCAGACTGCGCGGTTCGTTCTTTTAAGGAAATATCATGTCGGCACCAAACCAAAAAATCCGTATCCGCCTGAAGGCTTTCGATTACAAACTGATCGACCAGTCCGCTCTGGAAATCGTTGAAACCGCGAAGCGCACCGGCGCTGTCGTCAAAGGCCCAGTACCACTGCCTACCCGTATTCAACGTTTCGATGTGCTGCGTTCCCCGCACGTCAACAAAACTTCGCGCGATCAGTTCGAGATCCGTACGCACCAACGCCTGATGGACATCGTTGACCCAACGGACAAAACCGTTGACGCGCTGATGAAGCTGGACCTGCCAGCTGGTGTTGATGTTGAAATCAAACTGCAATAAGAGTTTCAAGGGCAGCTGACAATACCGTAGCATCAGGTGTTGACAGCTGTTCCAGGCTGGCGGGGTGTCCCGCTGCCTGATGATGGGGCCGGGCCTGCTCACAATCGTGAGCGCGCCCGGCCCCATTGCTATTGGTGCTTGGCCAACACTGGCTGCACGGCCGTACGTGAGTAAAATCGCTTTACAGTGCCGCGGCCGCTCGATAAAGTTGCTGCATGCTCAATGCCCTCGATACCCATCTTTTAAATGCCACTCCCCGTCAGCGCTTGCGCGGCTGGCCGCGCTTCCTGACCGAATTCCTGTATTTCGGCATCAAGGAAGCGAGGTCATGCCTGTTCGTGGGGCTGTTTTTTGCTGCCGTGTTCCTGGTGCCGCGCGCCGGCCTGTTCGGCCTGCCTCGCTATGACGTGCTGCTGCTGGTGGCGCTGGCGATCCAGGGCGCGATGGTCTGGAGCGGGCTGGAAACGTGGGATGAGTTGAAAGCCATCTGCCTGTTTCATGCGGTCGGCTTCGCGCTGGAGGTGTTCAAGGTATCGGGGACGATCCAGTCGTGGAGCTATCCCGACTTCGCCTACAGCAAGGTGCTTGGCGTCCCCCTGTTTTCCGGCTTCATGTACGCAGCCGTCGGCAGCTACATCATCCAGACCTGGCGCCTGCTCGATATGCGCATACGCCACCATCCGCCGTACTGGATGGCGGTGCTGATCGCGCTGCTCATCTACGCCAACTTCTTCACCCATCACTACATCGGCGACTATCGCTGGTATCTGGCCGCTTGCGCGCTGGGTTTGTACGCGCGCACCAGCGTGGTGTTTCGTCCGCTCGACCGTGACCGCAGCATGCCCTTGCTGCTCGGTTTCGTGCTGGTCGGTTTCTTTATCTGGCTGGCCGAAAACATCAGCACCTTCTGGGGCGTGTGGCGCTACCCCAATCAGCTTGGCGCCTGGTCGGTGGTGCACGTCAGCAAATGGAGCTCATGGTCGCTGCTGGTGGTGATGACATTCACCATCGTGGCCCACCTCAAGCACATCAAGGCCAGCATCCACATCGCCCAGCCTTAGGCTGGGTCCCGCGATGCTTTATTGCAGGCTGGCTGCCACTACGTCAAAGCGTGTGCTCAGCGCGGCCTGTGGGCCGCCCTGCAGTTGTTTGGCGTACTGGCGCAGCACCTCTGCCGAATAGGTGCGCGAGGCTGGCGACAGCTTCGGCAACAGCGGCAGCACGCGTTCCAGATATCCCGTACCTTCCTGCCACTTGCCTTGCGCCGCCAGCGCCGACGCCAGTTCCACCATGCGGCGGCCGACGCGCGCATCGCTGCGTGGTTGCGCCGCTTCTTCCGTGGCCAGGGCTTGCCGGTACAGTTGTTCCGCTTCGGCATTCTTGCCAAGCAAGCGCTTGATGCGGCCCAGGTTGTACTGGCGCTGCGAGACGATGTCTGCGCTGGCCCCGGCCTGCTCGGCGCTGCGTAGCGCCTGTACGCAAGCCAGTTCTGCTTCGCCAAACTGGCCTTTGAGTTCGGCTGCGTTGCAGGCGTCGTGTTGTGCGTTGGAGGTGGTGAGCGTCGCGGGCGCCGCGCAGGCGGCCAGCAGGCTGACTGCGCATAACAGGCTGGTGGTATGGGTCTTCATAGTCTCCTCGTACGGGTGATGGACACGGTGTATCAGTGGAGTCATGCTGTGACAAATATACTATAAGTTTTTTTGGCATGGGCGGCTTTTCGCCAGCGCACGGCAAGGCGCGCGATTGACGCCGCTTGCCCGCTTCAGGGATACTCCGGGCTTGTCCATTAATGCGCGCCGCCGCCATGTCCAAGACTGTCCTGATCGTGGAAGATGAACAGGCGATAGCCGACAGCATCGCCTATGCCTTGCGCACGGACGGCTTCACGCCGCGCCATGTGATGCTGGGCGAACAAGCCCTGGCCGCCTTGCGTCCCACTCCCGGCGACACCGCGTCATTGCCCGTGCTGGTGGTGCTCGACGTGGGTTTGCCCGACATGAGCGGGCTGGAAGTGTGCCGTCGGCTGCGCCAGTTTTCCGAGGTGCCGGTGATCTTCCTGACGGCCCGCAGCGACGAAATCGACCGCATCGTCGGCCTGGAAATCGGCGCCGATGATTACGTCACCAAGCCGTTTTCGCCGCGCGAACTGGTGGCGCGCATCCGCGTCATTTTGCGCCGCGCAGGCGTGCTCCAGAAGCCGCCGGAGACTGGCATGACGATAGCTGCTGCCGTCCCGCCCGCTGCGCCGGCGCAGGCGCGCTTCGAGTTGCGCGTGCTTGAGGCGCGGGTGCTGTTCCATGGCCAGCCACTGGACCTGACCCGCTACGAGTATCTGCTGCTGAAGGCCTTGCTCGAACATCCCGGCCACGTCCTGTCGCGCGCGCAACTGATGGAGCGCGTGTGGAGCGCAGCGCCGGACACGCTCGAGCGCACGGTCGACGCGCACGTCAAATCGCTGCGCGCCAAGCTGCGCGCCGTCGATGCGCAGGTCGATCCCATCCACACCCACCGTGGCCTCGGCTACAGCCTGAGCGGCGCATGAAGATCGGCCTGCGCATTCTGCTGGGCTACTTCCTGATCGTCGGCCTGGCCGCGTGGTTTCTGTTGAACGTCTTCGTGGAGCAGGTCAAGCCGGGCGTGCGCTCGACCCTGGAAGACACCCTGGTCGATACCTCGCAACTGCTGGCCAGCCTGGTGGCGCCCGATTTGAAAGCGGGTACGCTGGCGCAGTCGCCCGTAGCCGAGCGCATGCAGGACTATGCGCGCCATGGCGTGGACGTCAATATCAATGGCGTGCGCAAGCAAACCCTCGATTACCGTATTACCATCACCGACCGGCACGGCATCGTGCTGTTCGATTCCAGCGGCCGCGACGTGGGGCGCGACTATTCGCGCTGGAATGACGTCTATCTGACCTTGCAGGGCAAGTATGGCGCGCGCAGCACGCGCAGCCGGCCCGATGACGAGATGTCGACGGTGATGCACGTGGCCGCGCCGATCCGCGACGGCGATGAGGTGATCGGCGTGCTGACGGTCGCCAAGCCGAATGCCAGCGTGCAAGCGTTTGTCGAGCGTAGCCAGCGCAAGATATTGCAGCGCGGCGCCATCCTGTTGCTGCTGTCGCTGCTGATCGGCCTGGCATTCGCCTGGTGGTTGCACCATGCGCTGGGCAAGCTGATGCGTTACATTGGCGACGTGGAAGCAGGGCGCAAGGTGGCGCTGCCTGCGCTGGGCAAGAACGAGATCGGTACTTTGGGGCGGGCGCTGGAGGTGATGCGCACGCGCCTGGAAGGCAAGGAATATGTGGAGCAGTTGATGCATACGCTGGCGCACGAGCTGAAAAGCCCGATCGCCGCCATCCAGGCCTCGGCTGAACTGCTGCAGGAAGACATGCCGCCGGCCGAGCGGCGCCAGTTCCTGGCCAGTATCCTGGAGCAGAATGCGCGCCAGCGGCAACTGATCGACAAGCTGCTGGCCCTGGTACGCGTGGAAAAGCAGCAGCGCCTGGAGCATCCCGAGCGCATTGCGCTGGGGCCATTGCTGGCGCAAGTGGTGCAGGACGCAGCCGCCACCCTGGCGGCACGCGGCGTGCGCCTGCAGCTGCTGGCCGACGAGGCGAGCGTGGCCGGGGACGCCCTGCTGCTGCGCCAGGCCCTGGGCAACCTGCTCGACAATGCGGCCGGCTTTGGGCCGCCCGGTAGCTGCATCGACCTGACGGCGCGGTGCCAGGACATGCAGGTGGAAATTACCGTGCGCGACCGCGGTGAAGGCATTCCCGCGTATGCGCTGGAGCGCGTCTTCGAGCGCTTTTATTCCTTGCCGCGCCCGAGCGCGGGAAAGAGTACTGGCCTGGGCCTGCCCTTCGTGCGCGAGGTCGCTTCTCTGCATGGAGGCACGGTCGAGGTGTTCAATCATGCGGAGGGTGGCGCCTGCGCGCGTCTGTGTCTGCCACTGGCTTAGCGTGCATTTATTTCCAGACTTCACACGCAGCGCATCATCAGCGCATATGATTTTTCTACACTGGCATCCTTACTTCAAGGATGCGCCATGCAAAAAACTTTACTCGTCAAAGCGCTGATCGTGTTCGGCCTGATGCTGCTGATCGGCCTGCCTTTGCTGATGATTCAGGAAACGATCAAGGAGCGGATGGAATTCCGCCAGGAAGCCGTCAACAGCATCGCCGCCGATTCGGTGCGCGAACAAACCGTCATCGGTCCCATCCTGGTGATTCCCTACACGGAGCAGTACGAAGAGCGCGTGGAGGTGGCCAAGGGCGATGACAAGACACAGGCTGTGAGTGTGCCTGTGCGCACGGAGTTGCTGCGCCGCACGGTGCAGCGCCGCTTGCTGGTGTACCCGAATTTTTTGCTGCAGGAAGGCACCATCGAGACTGACCGCCGCTACCGTGGCATCCACCAGGTGCTGGTGTACAGCGGCCAGCATGCGTTCAAGGGCGACTTTACCGTCCCTGCCAGCACACAGTTGCCGCGCAAGTCGCCGGACTCGCGCGTGACGCTGGGCGAGCCCTTCGTGGCCCTGTCCATCGAGGACGTGCGCGGCATCCGCAATATCCCGAAAATCGACTGGGGCGGGCGCCAGATCGAGTTCGAGCAGGGCACCGACCTGTTTGCCTTCCGCAGCGGGCTGCACGCGCCGCTGGGCGTCATGCCGCTGGCGCAAGCGCAACAGGTGAAATTCAGCTTTGACCTGGGACTGGACGGCATCGAACGCCAGCATTTCGTGCCGGTGGCGAAAAACAGCCAGATCAGCATCAAGTCAAACTGGCCCCATCCGCAGTTTGGCGGGCGCTTCCTGCCATCGCCGAAAAACCGCCAGATCAACGCCGATGGCTTTCAGGCCGAGTGGAATATCTCGTCGCTGGCCACGAATGCACAAACGCAGCTGAGCACGATCGAGGGCGAATTCAAGGTGCCCGACAGCGCGCCGCTGGGCCAGGTGGACCGCTTCAGCGTGGGCTTCATCGAGCCGGTGAATGTGTATTCGCAATCGGACCGGGCGACGAAATATGGCTTGCTGTTCGTGGCACTGACCTTTGCCGCCTTCTTCATCTTTGAAATCCTGAAAAGCCTGCCGATCCATCCAGTGCAGTATTTGCTGGTGGGCTTGTCGCTGGTGATCTTCTTCCTGCTGCTGGTGGGCCTGGCCGAGCATATCGCCTTCCTCGCGGCCTATCTGATCGCCAGCGCCGCCTGCATCGCGCTGACCAGCTTTTACCTGGTGCACGTGCTGCACAACGCCTGGCGCGGCATCGGCTTCGGCGTGGCGCTGACCATGCTGTATGGCGCGCTGTACGGCTTGCTGAACTCGGAAAACAATGCGCTGGTGATGGGCAGCATCCTGCTGTTTGCCGTGCTGGCAGCCATCATGGTGGCGACGCGCAAGGTAGACTGGTATCAGATTGGCAAAGGAGTGCCGCAGGAATAAACGCTACCCGCGCGCCATGCGCCGCCTTCCAGCCAGAGCGGACGGTATATGCCCGGGCTGGCTTTTTTTCGGGCCTCACGTCCGGGCGGGGCGGGGTGGGGCACGCATGCCATTTCGCGGCGCGTGTGTTTCTGTCATCGTCCGCCAGGCCGCATGAAGCCGTGCTTTTCGTCCGTTAACTTGCCCTGCAGCAGGTTTTTTTCGGCGCGCCGACAACTCCCGCAGGGGCGTCGCGCAACACTTTGACATACCTCGTGTTAACTTGTTGCGTCAAGGGTTTTTGTGCTATATACTAGCCGGCTTCGGTATGGATTCGTCTTTTTTGAATCCTACGTTACTTTGTAGTTAAACAAGCCCCGCCCAATCGCAGGTGGGAATGGAGAAAAAATGAGCCTAGGCCTTCTCGGTCGCAAGGTTGGTATGATGCGCATTTTCACGGATGAAGGGGATTCGATCCCGGTCACCGTGTTGGACGTATCGAACAACCGTGTTGCGCAAATCAAAACCCCTGAAACAGATGGTTACTCCGCTGTTCAGGTCGCATTCGGTCAACGTCGCGCTTCCCGCGTGACCAAAGCTGTTGCTGGTCATCACGCTAAAGCTGGTGTTGAAGCCGGTACTCTGTTGAAAGAGTTCCGTGTCGATGCTGCTAAAGCCGCTGAACTGAAAGCTGGCGATGTTGTCGCTGCTTCCCTGTTCGAAGTCGGTCAAAAGATCGACGTGCAAGGCGTTACCATCGGTAAAGGCTATGCAGGCGTTATCAAACGTTACCACTTCGCTTCTGGCCGTGCAACGCACGGTAACTCGCGTTCGCACAACGTTCCAGGTTCCATCGGTATGGCACAAGATCCAGGTCGCGTTTTCCCTGGTAAGCGCATGACCGGTCATCTGGGTGACGTTAACCGTACGATCCAGAACCTCGTGATCGCCCGTATCGATGCCGACCGTCAGCTGTTGCTGGTCAAAGGCGCGATTCCAGGTGCGAAAAATGGCCAGGTAGTTGTCTCGCCAGCCATCAAAACCAAAGCCAAGAAGGGAGCTTAAACGATGGAACTCAAGCTTCTGAATGCGCAAGGTCAAGCCGCCTCGAACGTTGCTGCAGCCGATACGATTTTCGGCCGTGACTACAATGAAGCGCTGATCCACCAAGTCGTCATCGCTTATCAAGCGAATGCACGTAGTGGTAACCGCAAGCAAAAAGACCGTGAAGAAGTTCACCACACGACGAAAAAGCCATGGCGCCAAAAAGGTACCGGCCGCGCTCGTGCTGGTATGTCGTCGTCGCCACTGTGGCGCGGCGGTGGTCGGATTTTCCCGAACTCGCCTGACGAAAACTTCACCCACAAAGTGAACAAAAAGATGTATCGCGCAGGTATCTGCTCGATCCTGTCGCAGCTGGCTCGCGAAGAGCGCCTGATCGTCATCGACGATCTGACGATCGACGCGCCAAAAACCAAGCTGCTGTCGCAAAAATTGAACGGCCTGGGCTTTGATTCGGTTCTGATCATCACCGACGTTCTGAACGAAAACCTGGAACTGGCATCGCGCAACCTGCCTAACGTACTCGTCGTTGAGCCACGTCACGCAGACCCGATGTCCCTGGTGTTCTACAAGAAGATCTTGGTCACCAAAGCTGCATTGGCTAAGATTGAGGAGATGCTGGCATGAGCGCGATTTTGAAACATAGCGAAGAACGCTTGATGAAGGTGCTGTTGGCGCCGGTCATTTCCGAAAAGGCCACCATGGTCGCGGAAAAGAACGAGCAAATTGTATTCCGCGTATTGCCGGATGCAACCAAGCCTGAAATCAAGGCAGCGGTCGAACTGCTGTTCAAGGTTGAAGTTCTGTCCGTGCAAACTGCAAACCGCGAAGGTAAGCAAAAGCGCACCGGCAAGTTCAACGGTCGTCGTAACCATACCAAGCGTGCTTTCGTGTGCCTGAAGCCTGGCCAGGAAATCAACTTCTCCGAGGAGGCTGCATAATGGCACTCGTTAAGATGAAACCAACCTCGCCAGGCCGTCGCGGCATGGTAAAGGTGGTGAACCCAGACCTGTACAAAGGTCGTCCGTTCGCTGCCCTGGTTGAAAAGAAATCCAAGACCGCTGGTCGTAACAACAACGGTCACATCACCACCCGTCATATCGGTGGTGGTCATAAGCAACACTATCGCCTGATCGACTTCAAGCGCACCAAAGATGGTATTCCAGCGAAAGTGGAACGTATCGAATACGATCCAAACCGCACCGCGAATATCGCTCTGTTGTGCTACGCCGACGGCGAACGTCACTACATCATCGCAACCAAAGGCATGGCCGTTGGCGACAGCGTGATGAACGGTTCGGAAGCACCGATCAAATCGGGTAACTGCTTGCCAATCCGTAACATCCCAGTCGGCACCGTGATGCATTGCGTCGAGATGCTGCCAGGTAAAGGTGCCCAAATGGCACGTACCGCTGGCGCTGGCGTTGTGCTGATGGCGCGTGAAGGTACCTACGCTCAAGTGCGTCTGCGCTCGGGTGAAGTACGTCGCGTGCACATCGAGTGCCGTGCTACGGTGGGTGAAGTCGGCAATGCCGAGCACAGCCTGCGTAAAATCGGTAAGGCTGGCGCGATGCGCTGGCGCGGTGTTCGTCCTACCGTTCGCGGTGTGGTCATGAACCCGGTCGATCACCCGCACGGTGGTGGTGAAGGTAAAACAGCAGCTGGTCGTCATCCAGTTTCGCCATGGGGCCAACAGACCAAGGGTAAGAAAACACGCAGCAACAAGCGTACGACTTCCATGATCGTCTCGCGCCGCGGCAAGAAATAAGGGGTAGCACATGACACGTTCATTGAAAAAAGGGCCGTTCTGTGACGCCCACCTGGTGAAAAAAGTTGAAGCCGCGCAAGCAGCCAAAGACAAAAAGCCAATCAAAACCTGGTCGCGTCGTTCGACAATCATGCCTGACTTCATCGGCCTGACGATCGCGGTTCATAACGGCAAGCTGCACGTGCCGGTTTATGTTTCCGAAAACATGGTTGGTCACAAGCTCGGCGAATTCGCACTGACCCGTACGTTCAAGGGCCATGCAGCTGACAAAAAGGCTAAGAAATAATGGAAACTAAAGCTATCCTCAAAGGTGTGCGCCTGTCGGACCAAAAGGGCCGCCTGGTTGCTGACCTGATCCGTGGCAAGAAAGTTGACGCTGCACTCAACATCTTGCAATTCAGCCCGAAAAAAGGTGCTGCGATCATCAAACGTGTTCTGGAATCCGCTATTGCGAATGCCGAGCACAATGATGGCGCGGACATCGACGAATTGTTCGTGAAAACGATCTACGTCGAAAAGGGCCCGGTCCTGAAGCGCTTCACCGCGCGTGCAAAAGGCCGTGGCGACCGTATTTCGAAACAATCCTGTCACGTTTACGTGACTGTCGGTAACTAAGGAGCCACGATGGGTCAGAAAATTCATCCAACCGGTTTCCGTCTGGCGGTCACCCGTAACTGGGCTTCGCGCTGGTATGCAGGCAACGGTAATTTCGCTGCCATGCTGAACGAAGACTTGAAAGCACGTGCTTACCTGAAAAAGAAACTGAAGAACGCTTCCGTTGGCCGCATCGTTATCGAGCGCCCAGCCAAGAACGCGCGCTTCACGATCTACAGCTCGCGTCCAGGCGTGGTCATTGGTAAAAAAGGCGAAGACATCGAAGTACTGAAGTCCGCGCTGACCAAGATCATGGGCGTACCTGTTCACGTGAACATCGAAGAAATTCGCAAGCCAGAAATCGACTCGCAACTGATCGCCGATTCGATCGCTCAGCAGCTGGAAAAACGGATCATGTTCCGCCGCGCCATGAAGCGTGCAATGCAAAATGCAATGCGCCTGGGTGCTCTCGGTATCAAGATCATGTCGTCCGGTCGTCTGAACGGTATCGAAATCGCGCGTAAAGAGTGGTACCGCGAAGGCCGCGTGCCTCTGCATACCCTGCGCGCCGATATCGACTACGGTACCAGCGAAGCGTCGACCACCTACGGCATCATCGGTGTCAAGGTGTGGGTATACAAAGGTGACCGCGCGCCTAACGGCGATGCACCAGTCATCGATACCCCAGCTGACGAGAAGAAAAGCCGCGGCCCACGCCGTGACGATGGCAAGCCAGCTGGCCGTCCACGTCCAGCCGGTGCCGGTGCGAAACCATCCACAGCACCAGGTGCACGTGTGCGTACCGCCGCTAAACCGGCCGCCGCAGCAGCACCAGCTGAGAAAGCAGGAGAATAATCATGCTGCAACCAGCACGCAGAAAGTATCGTAAAGAGCAGAAAGGCCGTAATACCGGTATTTCGCACAGCCGCGGCACCGCCGTGTCGTTTGGCGAATTCGGTCTGAAGGCAGTTGCGCGCGGTCGTATCACTGCGCGTCAAATTGAAGCGGCGCGTCGTGCAATGACGCGTCACATCAAGCGCGGTGGCCGTATCTGGATCCGTATTTTCCCGGACAAACCGATTTCGAACAAACCGGCTGAAGTCCGTATGGGTAACGGTAAAGGTAATCCTGAGTACTACGTCGCTGAAATTCAGCCAGGTAAAGTACTGTACGAAATGGATGGCGTTGATGAAGCGCTGGCACGGGAAGCATTCCGTCTTGCCGCCGCTAAACTGCCACTGGCGACGACGTTTGTCATCCGCCAAGTCGGCCAATAATTGGAGTTGTATATGAAAGCATCTGAACTCCGCGGCAAGGACCAGCCAGCTCTGCAAAAAGAGCTGAATGACCTGTTGAAGGCACAGTTCGGCCTGCGCATGCAAATCGCTACGCAGCAGCTGAGCAACACTTCGCAGCTCAAGAAGGTACGCCGCGATATCGCGCGTGTGAAGACGGTAATGAATCTGAAGGAAGCCAAATGAACGAACCAGTGAAACAGTCGCTCAAGCGCACGCTGATCGGTAAAGTGGTTTCGGACAAGATGGACAAGACCGTTACCGTTCTGATCGAGCGCCACGTAAAACATCCTTTGTATGGCAAGATCATCATGCGCTCGAACAAGTATCACGCGCATGACGAGACCAACCAAGTCAAGGCCGGTGATACGGTCGAGATCCAGGAAGGTCGCCCGATCTCCAAAACGAAGGCATGGACGGTGACACGTGTGGTTCAAGCCGCACCAACCGTTTAAATAAAAACCACCGTTTCGGCGGTGGGTTTTAATTAGTACTTGCAGGCCCGCAAATTGTATGTAATACTTGCGGGCTTCGTTCATGTAACGCCGCAAAGTGTCTGGCCACAGACAGTAGCATTCGCGGTCAGTTGATGTATGAAGGTCATGCACCCAAACAGTGAAGCCCAGCAGGGCGGCTCTGGCGGGACCAAGACTGACCGTGGGTCTACATTGTGTGGATTCTTCGGCTTAAGTTGGGAAAGAGAATACTATGATTCAAACTGAAAGCCGGCTCGAAGTGGCTGACAATACCGGTGCCAAAGAAGTAATGTGCATCAAGGTATTGGGCGGCTCCAAGCGCCGTTATGCTGGCATTGGCGATGTGATCAAGGTAACCGTTAAGGTTGCTGCGCCACGTGGCCGTGTCAAAAAAGGTGAAATTTATAACGCCGTGGTTGTGCGCACCGCTAAAGGTGTTCGCCGCCAAGACGGTTCCCTGGTGAAGTTCGACGGCAACGCCGCCGTTCTGTTGAACGCCAAGCTGGAACCGATCGGTACCCGTATTTTTGGACCTGTCACACGCGAACTGCGTACTGAGAAGTTCATGAAAATCGTGTCCCTGGCACCGGAAGTCCTGTAAGGAGTCGTAATGGATAAGATTCGTAAAAACGACGAAGTCATCGTTCTGACCGGGAAAGACAAGGGCAAACGTGGTGTGGTGCAGCAGCGTATCGATGCTGAACATATCGTGGTTGATGGCATTAACATCGCTAAAAAAGCGACTAAGCCAAACCCGATGACTGGCGTAACTGGTGGTATCGTCGATAAGACCATGCCAATTCACGTGTCCAACGTTGCATTGTTTAATGCAGCGACTGGCAAGGCAGATCGCGTGGGTTTCAAAGAAGTGGACGGCAAGAAAGTCCGCATCTTTAAATCCTCCGGCGAAGTAGTGAAGGCTTAAGAAATCATGGCACGTCTCCAAGAATTCTATAAAGAAAAAGTCGTTGCCGACCTGACCAGCAAGTTTGGTTACAAGTCGGTAATGGAAGTTCCACGCCTGACCAAAATCACCCTGAACATGGGTGTTGGTGAGGCTATCGCGGATAAAAAAGTTCTCGAGCACGCAGTTGCTGACTTGACCAAGATCGCCGGCCAGAAGCCAGTGACCACCAAGTCCCGCAAAGCGATCGCAGGCTTCAAAATCCGTGAAGGTTACCCGATCGGTACGATGGTCACCCTGCGCGGCGCTCGCATGTACGAGTTCCTGGATCGCTTCATTACCGTGGCTCTGCCGCGCGTGCGCGATTTCCGTGGTGTGAACGGCCGTGCATTTGATGGTCGTGGTAACTACAACATCGGTGTCAAGGAACAGATCATTTTCCCTGAAATCGAATACGACAAGATTGACGCGTTGCGCGGTATGAATATCAGCATCACGACAACCGCTAAGACCGATGACGAAGCCAAAGCTTTGCTCGCCGCCTTTAAATTCCCTTTCAGGAACTGATCATGGCCAAACTGTCACTGATTAATCGTGAGATCAAGCGTGCTGACCTGGTGGCGAAATTCGCCCCTAAGCGCGAAGCTCTCAAGGCCATCGTCGATGACCAATCGAAATCGGAAGAAGAGCGCTACGAAGCTCGCCTGAAACTGCAGGCGCTGCCACGTAACTCGAACCCGACGCGTCAACGTAACCGTTGCGCCATCACCGGTCGTCCGCGCGGCACATTCCGTAAATTCGGTCTGGGTCGTATCAAGCTCCGTGAATTCGCCATGCGTGGTGAAATTCCGGGTATGACAAAAGCAAGCTGGTAATAGGAGAATATGCAATGAGTATGAGCGATCCTATCGCCGATATGCTGACCCGCATTCGCAATGCACAAGGCGTGCAAAAGACGACCGTGGCCATGCCATCGTCGAAAGTCAAAATTGCGATTGCCAGCGTCCTGAAGGACGAGGGTTACATTGAAGATTTCGCTGTTGCCGAAGCTGGTGGCAAAGCGGAACTGAAAATCGGTTTGAAGTATTATGTTGGCCGTCCCGTTATTGAGCGCTTGGAGCGCGTGTCCCGTCCGGGTCTGCGCGTCTACAAGGGTAAAGACGAGATCCCTGTTGTGATGAATGGCTTGGGTGTGGCGATCGTGTCGACTCCGCAAGGCGTCATGACTGACCGCAAAGCACGCGCTACCGGTGTCGGCGGCGAAGTTATTTGCTACGTGGCTTAAGGAGTTACACATGTCTCGAGTAGCTAAAATGCCTATCGTAGTGCCAGCTGGCGCCGAAGTCGCCATCTCCGCACAAGCGATCACCGTAAAAGGCCCGCTGGGCGTACTTTCCCAGGCCCTCACCGGCCAGGTTAAAGTGGAAAACAATGCAGGAACCCTGAGTTTCGACGTGGCGAACGACAGCCGCGAAGCCAATGCCATGTCCGGCACGCTGCGCGCACTGGTCAACAACATGGTTGTTGGCGTCACCAAGGGTTTCGAGAAAAAGCTGAACCTGGTAGGCGTGGGTTACAAGGCGCAAGCTCAAGGCGACAAGTTGAATCTGTCCCTGGGTTTCTCGCACCCTGTAGTGCATGACATGCCAGCTGGCGTTACCTGCGCAACACCAACCCCGACCGAGATCCTGATTAAAGGTATCGACCGTCAACAGGTTGGCCAGGTAGCCGCTGAAGTTCGTGCTTACCGCGCTCCTGAGCCTTATAAAGGCAAGGGCGTTCGCTATGCGGACGAAGTGGTTAAGCTTAAAGAAACCAAGAAGAAGTAATTAGGGGCTGACGATGGATAAGAAAGAATCACGGCTTCGCCGCGGACGCCAAACCCGCATCAAGATTGCGGAATTGAAAGTAAATCGCTTGTCGGTGCATCGCACCAACCTGCATATTTACGCCAACCTGATCAGCCCGGACGCTAAAGTCCTGGTTTCGGCCTCGACGGCTGAAGCGGAAGTTCGCGCTGAACTGGCAGGCCAATCCGGCAAAGGCGGCAATGCCGCTGCTGCAGCCTTGATCGGCAAGCGCGTCGCTGAAAAAGCGTTGAAAGCAGGAATTACCGAAGTTGCGTTCGACCGCTCCGGTTTCCGTTACCACGGCCGTGTGAAAGCGTTGGCAGAAGCCGCACGCGAAGCCGGTCTGAAGTTCTAAGGATCAATCATGGCAAAAATGCAAGCAAAAATGCAAAGCGACAAGCCGGATGATGGCATGCGCGAAAAAATGATCGCGATCAACCGCGTGACCAAAGTGGTCAAGGGTGGTCGTATCATGGGTTTCGCCGCGCTGACCGTAGTTGGTGATGGCGATGGCCGCGTCGGCATGGGCAAGGGCAAATCGAAAGAAGTGCCAGTTGGCGTGCAGAAGGCAATGGAAGAAGCCCGTCGCAACCTGATCAAAGTACCGCTCAAAAACGGTACCTTGCATCACACGGTTGTTGGTCGTCACGGCGCCTCCAAGGTCCTGATGAACCCAGCTAAGCCTGGTACTGGCGTTATCGCTGGTGGCGCAATGCGCGCTATCTTCGAAGTGATGGGCGTGACGGACGTGGTGGCGAAATCCACCGGTTCGAACAACCCATACAACCTGGTACGCGCTACGCTGGACGGCCTGTCGAAAATGAGCACTGCTTCCGATATCGCTGCCAAACGCGGCAAGTCGGTCGAAGACATTCTGGCTTAAGGTGGACAAAATGACAAACACAGTCAAAGTGCAATTGGTCAAGGGCTTGATTGGTACGCGCGAATCGCATCGCGCTACCGTGCGCGGTCTGGGTCTGCGTCGTGTAAATTCGGTTTCCGAATTGCAAGACACCCCATCCGTACGCGGCATGATCAATAAAGTATCGTATCTCGTTAAAGTTGTCGGGTAAGCCTTCGGGCTTACACGAACGGAGCAAATCATGGAATTGAATACTATTGCACCAGCCGAAGGCGCTAAGCACTACAAGCGTCGCGTCGGTCGCGGTATCGGCTCCGGCCTGGGTAAAACCTCGGGTCGTGGTCATAAAGGTCAGAAATCGCGTTCGGGCGGCTTTCATAAAGTCGGTTTCGAAGGCGGTCAGATGCCTCTGCAACGCCGTCTGCCTAAGCGCGGTTTCAAATCGATGCACGCAACCTTCAAAGCTGAAGTGCGCCTGTCCGATCTGAACAACCTGGCTGTTGGCGATGTCGACATTCTGGTCTTGAAGCAAGCTGGCGTTCTGGGCGTGTTGGCCCGTGACGTGCGCGTGATCTTGTCCGGCGAAATCACCAAAGCGGTGAATTTGAAGGGCTTGAAAGTGTCCGCTGGCGCGAAAGCCGCCATCGAAGCAGCCGGCGGCTCGGTAGCCTGAGTTGACCGCTAACAGCTTGATCGGAGCGAAAATTGGCGACTAATCCACAACTTGCTAAAAGTGCAGCGGCCGGTTTCCCTTGGGGACGGCTCTGGTTTTTGCTTGGCGCATTGGTGGTTTATCGTATCGGTGCTCACGTCCCGGTTCCCGGGATTGACCCGACACAATTAGCCTCGCTGTTCAAGGAGCACGAAGGCGGCGTCCTGGGCATGTTCAACATGTTCTCGGGCGGTGCCTTGTCTCGTTTTACAGTGTTTGCGCTGGGTATCATGCCTTATATCTCGGCCTCGATCATCATGCAATTGCTGTCGATCGTGTCACCGCAGATGGAAGCGTTGAAAAAAGAAGGCGAAGCAGGTCGTCGCAAGATCACCCAGTACACCCGGTATTTCACGGTTGCCCTGGCACTGTTCCAAGCGTTAGGCATTGCAGTCGCACTGGAGTCGCAAGCTGGTCTGGTGTTGGAACCTGGTCTTGCATTCCGCTTCGTAACGGTCGTCACTTTGTTGACCGGAACAATGTTTTTGATGTGGTTGGGTGAGCAAATTACCGAGCGTGGTTTGGGTAATGGCATCTCGATCATCATTTTTGCCGGGATTGCAGCAGGTCTGCCGTCGGCGTTGGGTGGCTTGTTCACTCAGGTGTCGAATGGTTCGATCGGCAGCTTCAGCGCGATTTTCATCGTGATTCTGGTAGCACTGGTAACGTACTTCGTCGTATTCGTCGAACGTGGTCAGCGCAAAATATTGGTCAATTACGCGAAGCGCCAGGTAGGCAACAAGATTTATGGCGGTCAAACCAGCCATTTGCCGTTGAAGCTGAACATGGCCGGCGTGATCCCGCCGATCTTTGCTTCTTCGATCATCTTGTTCCCGGCCACTATCGTGGACTGGTTTTCAAAGGGCGCCGACAACGCTAACCCTGCGGTGCGGTTCTTGAAAGATTTGGCAGCATCGATGGGGCCTGGTGAGCCTATCCATGCGCTGTTGTACGCAGTGGCGATCGTGTTTTTCTGTTTCTTTTATACAGCGCTGGTATTTAACAGCAAGGAAACAGCGGATAACTTGAAGAAAAGCGGTGCGTTCATTCCCGGGATTCGTCCAGGCGAGCAGACAGCCCGTTACATCGACAAGATCCTGACACGCTTGACACTTGCCGGCGCAGTCTACATCACCCTGGTGTGTTTATTGCCGGAATTTATGCAAGCCCAGTGGAAAGTACCATTCTATTTCGGCGGTACTTCTTTATTGATTATTGTAGTTGTCACCATGGATTTCATGGCGCAAGTACAGAACTACGTGATGTCGCAGCAATATGATTCGCTGCTGCGCAAAGCAAATTTCAAGGGCGGAATTCCGACGCGTTAAGCGCGGTAAACATACCGAATGGCAAAAGACGACGTCATACAGATGCAGGGCGAGATTCTTGAGAATCTCCCAAATGCAACATTTCGAGTGAAGCTGGAGAACGGACACGTGGTGCTCGGGCATATTTCAGGTAAAATGCGGATGAACTATATTCGCATTCTCCCTGGAGACAAGGTGACGGTGGAGTTAACGCCGTACGACCTGAGCCGAGCCCGCATTGTGTTCCGTACCAAGTAACACACTGAATCAAACCAAAGAAGCGAAAGAAAGAGCCCAAAAATGAAAGTTCTCGCATCAGTCAAGCGGATCTGCCGCAACTGCAAGATCATCAAGCGCAAAGGCGTAGTCCGCGTTATCTGCGTGGAACCACGTCACAAGCAGCGTCAAGGTTAATCGAGGAATAACAAATGGCACGTATTGCAGGGGTTAATATCCCAAATCATCAGCATACCGTTATCGGCCTGACGGCCATCTACGGTGTGGGCCGTCCACGCGCAGAGAAAATCTGTGCATCGACCGGTGTAGCAACCAACAAAAAGATCAAAGATCTGGATGACAGCGAACTGGAAAAACTGCGCGATGAAGTAGGTAAATTCATCGTCGAAGGCGATCTGCGTCGTGAACTGTCCATGAACATCAAGCGTTTGATGGATCTGGGTTGCTACCGCGGCATGCGTCATCGTAAGGGTCTGCCTTGCCGTGGCCAGCGTACGCGTACGAACGCACGTACCCGCAAGGGACCGCGTAAAGCCGCTCAATCGCTGAAAAAATAATCCGCTAGGGAATAATTATGGCTAAGTCGCAAAATAACGCCGCATCAGCACGCGTGCGTAAAAAAGTTAAAAAGAACGTCGCTGAAGGCATTGCACATGTCCACGCTTCGTTCAATAACACCATCATTACCATCACCGATCGTCAAGGCAATGCCTTGTCGTGGGCTACCTCCGGCGGTGCAGGCTTCAAGGGTTCGCGTAAATCGACCCCGTTCGCAGCGCAGGTCGCCGCGGAAGCCGCTGGTAAAGTGGCTGTTGAGTGTGGCGTCAAGAACCTGGAAGTACGTATCAAGGGCCCAGGTCCTGGTCGTGAGTCCGCCGTTCGCGCGCTGAACAACCTGGGCATCAAGATCACCGAGATCCAGGACGTGACGCCGGTACCGCACAACGGTTGCCGTCCACCGAAACGTCGTCGTATCTAAGATAGTGTTGCAGAGGGCGCTTCGGCGCCAGCTGCTTTTCTGTCTGTTGTATTAAGTACAGTTGTGTGAAATCGCTGGAGCAGGGAGCCGGAAACGGTTATACTGCCCGGCTGTTCTTGCCTGTCAAATTCAATTTGGCGGGTTTTTCGTTTTCAGCCACCGTCTGATTGAAGCTGAGTCAGACTAGCGCCTAACCGCAGCAGCGTGTTTGATCATGCATGTGGCTGGGGCGTTATCATTAAAAAAAGGAAGTATCGTGGCACGTTATATCGGACCTAAAGCAAAACTCTCCCGCCGTGAAGGTACTGACCTGTTCCTGAAGAGCGCACGTCGCTCGCTGGACAGCAAGTGCAAACTGGACGTCAAACCAGGCCAGCACGGTGTTAAATCCGGCGCCCGCACCTCGGACTACGGTAACCAACTGCGCGAAAAGCAAAAAGTAAAACGCATGTACGGCGTGCTGGAACGTCAATTCCGCCGCTACTTCGCTGAAGCAGACCGTCGTAAAGGCAACACCGGCGAAACGCTGTTGAAGTTGCTGGAAACGCGTCTGGACAACGTTTGCTACCGCATGGGCTTTGGCTCGACCCGCGCTGAAGCGCGTCAATTGGTCAGCCACAAAGCGTTCACCGTGAACGGTATCGTTGTCAACATCGCTTCGTACGCGGTTAAAGTTGGCGACATCGTTGCAGTTCGTGAAAAATCGAAAAAGCAAGTGCGTATCGTTGAAGCACTGTCGCTGGCTGAACAAGTTGGCATGCCTAGCTGGGTTTCGGTTGATGCCAAGAAAATGGAAGGTACCTTCAAGTCCCTGCCAGAGCGTAACGAAATCGCTAACGACGTCAACGAATCGCTGATCGTCGAGCTGTACTCGCGTTAATAGTATCAAGTAGCAAGACTCCCGCCCACTTTGCATTTTGTAAAGTGGGCGTTTCACTAATGCCATCAGCCTTATCGGTGTAATGAGCCGAGGGTATTGAAAAGGACATTTCATGCAAAACAGTTTGTTGAAGCCACGTATTATCGATGTTGAAGCTCTCGGTGCAGGTCACGCCAAGGTCGTGATGGAACCGTTCGAGCGCGGCTATGGCCACACATTGGGTAACGCGTTGCGCCGCGTTCTGCTGTCGTCGATGGTAGGCTATGCGCCGACCGAAGTGACGATCGCTGGCGTCGTCCACGAATATTCCTCCCTCGATGGCGTGCAAGAAGACGTCGTCGATCTGTTGCTGAACTTGAAGGGTGTGGTTTTCAAAGTCCACAACCGCGATTCGGTAACCCTGACCCTGAAAAAAGAAGGCGAAGGCGCGATCCTGGCCTCCGACATCGACCTGCCGCATGACGTCGAACTGATCAACCCTGACCACGTGATCGCCCACCTGACCGCTGGTGGCAAGCTGGACATGCAGATCAAGGTTGAAAAAGGCCGCGGCTACGTTCCTGGTAACGTGCGTCGCCTGTCGGAAGACACGAACAAGACCATCGGTCGCATCATCCTGGACGCGTCCTTCTCGCCAGTGCGCCGTGTATCGTACTTCGTTGAATCGGCCCGCGTCGAACAGCGTACCGACCTGGACAAGCTGATCATCAACATCGAAACCAACGGCGTGATCTCGCCGGAAGAAGCGATCCGCCAGTCGGCCCGCGTTCTGGTGGACCAGTTGAATGTGTTCGCTGCCCTGGAAGGCACGGAAGCTGCCGCCGAAGCGCCATCGCGCGCTCCGCTGGTCGATCCTATCCTGTTGCGTCCAGTCGATGACCTGGAGTTGACCGTGCGTTCGGCGAACTGCCTGAAAGCGGAAAACATCTACTACATCGGCGACCTGATCCAACGTTCGGAAAACGAACTGCTGAAAACGCCAAACCTGGGCCGCAAGTCCCTGAACGAAATCAAGGAAGTGCTGGCATCGCGCGGCTTGACTTTGGGCATGAAGCTGGAAAACTGGCCGCCTGCAGGCCTGGAAAAGTAATTTGTAGTTGTAGCAAACTGCCTGGGACAGGTGTCCCAGGCTTTTATTTTTGAAGCACCAAACCGGCCCGCGATGTTGCACTAGCTTCATCGATCGAAGAGCTGGAATTTAAACACTCACCGAAAGGATTTATCATGCGTCACGGTCACGGCCTCCGTAAACTGAATCGTACCTCGTCCCACCGTCTGGCAATGCTGCGCAACATGACAGTATCGCTGCTGCGTCACGAAGCGATCAAAACCACCTTGCCAAAAGCAAAAGAACTGCGCCGCGTTGTCGAGCCAATTCTGACCCTGGGCAAAACTGACTGCCTGGCAAACAAGCGTCTGGCTTTCAACCGCCTGCGCGATCGTGAAATGGTCTTGAAGCTGTTCGCTGAACTGGGCCCACGTTACGCTAACCGTAACGGCGGCTATGTGCGTATCCTGAAAATGGGTTTCCGCGTCGGCGATAACGCTCCTATGGCGTTCGTTGAACTGATGGATCGTCCAGATACGACCGAAGCAGTTGAAATCGCTGGCGAGTAATCCCAGTAATTGCATCTAAGAAAGCCAGGCCTAGCCTGGCTTTTTTGTTTTCTGCTGCAGCTATCCTTTCAGCGGTGTACTATTCTCCTTTCGCGCCGGCCCGGCACAAGCGCTGCCTGCTCCGCGCGTCCTCTGTCGAATGGTTGAAAAGGTAGTTCATGTCCCGTTTCCCCTCCAGCGCCAATGCGGGCGCCGCGCCACGCCATCCCTTGCTCACGTGGTTTGTCGCCTGCCTCTTCCTGTTGATCGCCGTTTTTGGCGCCGGCCATGCCCGTGCCGACGATGAGTTCCTCGATCCCGAGCTGGCTTTCAAATTTTCCGCCCGCATGCAGGACCCGACCACCATTGCCGTCACCTATGTGATTGCCGATGGTTACTATATGTACCGCGAGCGCTTCAAGTTCGACGCCGTGGGTGCCAAGCTGGGCACGCCCGTGTATCCGGCCGGCAAGGTCAAGTTTGACGACACCTTCCAGAAGAATGTGGAAACGTTCCGCAAGACCCTTACCATCACGATTCCCGTACAGGCGGCTGGCGCGTTTACCCTGAAGGCGACGGGACAGGGCTGCTCCGACAAGGGTCTGTGCTATGCGCCGCAGGATGCCACGGCCCAGCTGGTGGGGGGGGGCGGCGGCCAGAGCATGGCGCCGGGCGGCGTGGCATCGAAATTCGCCTTGCCAGGCGCGCCGGCAGTCGACACGGCGGCCGTCAACGGCCCGCAGGCGCAAGCGTCGCCTGGCGTGTCCGTGCTGAGCATTCCCCAGGCGGATATCACCGGCACGCCGGACGCTGCACCGGCAGCGGCGGTCGTCGCTGCACCCACTGCACCCGCTGGCGAGATGGGAATGGCCGAAGCCGCATTGAAAAGCGGCAAGCTGCTGGTGATCGTGCCGCTCTTCCTGGTATTCGGCTTGGCGCTGTCGTTTACACCGTGCGTGTTGCCGATGGTGCCTATCCTTTCATCGATCATCGTCGGCGAAGGCGCCGGCATCAAGCGCTCGCGCTCTTTCCTGTTATCGCTGACCTATGTGCTGGGTATGGCCATCATTTATACCGCGTTGGGCGTGGCGGCTGGCCTGCTCGGCGAAGGACTGGCGGCGCGGCTGCAGAATCCTTGGGTGCTGGGTACGTTTGCGGTGTTGTTGGCGCTGCTGTCGCTGTCGATGTTCGGCTTTTATGAATTGCAAGTACCGGCTGCACTGCAGCAGCGTTTGACCAATGCATCGAACCAGCAAGCTTCGGGCAAGCTGGTTGGCGTATTTGTCATGGGCGCCATTTCGGCACTGATCGTTGGCCCATGCGTGGCCGGTCCGCTGGCCGGCGTGCTGCTTTACATCAGCCAGACTGGCAATGCGGTGCTCGGCGGCCAGGCACTGTTCACCTTGGCGATAGGCATGGGCATTCCGCTGTTGCTGGTGGGCGCGTCGGCCGGCTGGCTGTTGCCGCGCGCCGGCGCCTGGATGGATGCCGTCAAGCGCTTCTTCGGCTTCATGCTGCTCGTGACGGCATGGTGGATGGTGTCCCCTGTGTTGCCGGGAGCCGTGAAGATGCTGGGTTGGACGGCGCTGGGTATCGGTTATGGCATGTATTTGCTGAACGGTAAGGGCAACTGGGTGGCCAAGGCCTTCGGCCTGGTGTTTGCCGTGCTGGGCGTGCTGCAACTGGTCGGCGTGGCCAGCGGTGGCCGCGACCCGCTGGCGCCGCTGGCGCATCTGGGCGGTGGCCAGGTGCATGCGCAACCATTTACGCGCGTGAAAACCGTGGCGCAGCTCGATGCGGCGCTGGCGCAGCTCAATGGCAAGCCGGCCCTGCTGGACTTTTATGCGGACTGGTGCGTGTCCTGCATCGAGATGGAAAAATTGACCTTTGTCGATCCCGCCGTGCGCGAGAAGATGGGGCAAGCCGTGCTGCTGCAAGTGGACGTGACGGCCAATGACGCCGACGACAAGGCCATGCTGAAGCGTTTCCAGCTGTTCGGCCCGCCTGGCATCATCATGTTCAATCCGCAAGGGCAGGAGATCGCCCAGTCGCGTGTGATAGGTTTCCAGAACGCATCAACGTTCCTGACTTCGTTGCGCAAGCTCGACGGTCAGTAAGCGTTTACTTGCCTTGTAAATAAGAAAAAGCCTGCATTGCAGGCTTTTTCCATTCTTGCATACAGCGAGATTTAACCAGCTTTGGGATGCTCCTGCATACCGTGGTGGTCACCACGATGGCCGCCATGCATGCCGCCAGGCACGTTGTCATCAAACACTTTCTTTTGCTCCGGCGTCAGTACGGCATAGAAGGTTTTCAGCGAGGCCAAACGGCTTTCCTGGCCGGCGATGCGTTCCTTCGACATGGCGATCCATTGCTCCATACGTTCCGGCGCCGACAGCTTGGCCATCGCTTCGTGCCTGGCCTTCCAGTCGCCCATCGGCTTCTTCGGCGCGTTGGCCGCCGTGAAGGCGGCCCAGGCTGGTTCCTGCGCGGCTGTCAGTTTCAGCTTGTCGTGCAGACGGGCCTGGTATTTCGCCATGCGTTCGGCGGGATTGCCACCGCGGTGCTGGCCGCGCTGGCCATCATGTTGCATCTTGGTGCTGGCGGCAGGCGCGCTGGCGGCCGCTTCCTGGGCGTGGACGGTCAGCGATGCCGCACCCATGCCGAGTACGCTCATGGCGATGATCAAATTCTTGCGCAAGCTTGTCATTGAGGCGTTCATCTGGATTCCTTTGTAAAAGATGAGGGATGTACATATTGCTGCACATGAAGCCATGTTGGACGTGCCATGTTTCCCCGAAGTGTCCGCTGCCAGACAGTTTGTATCTAACTGTTTCTTCGGGTCTCCTATATACAAGACGATACAAATGCGCTGTGCAAGGGTGGGGGAAGTGGGGATAATTCGTACCATGGAACCCACTTCTACAATTCTCATCGTCGACGATGACCGCGACATCCGCAGCTTGCTGGCGGACTACCTGGAAACGAACGCCTACCGCACCCTGGGCGCGGCAGATGGCACGGCCATGTGGAAAATCCTCGACGAAACGCGGCCCGACCTGATCGTGCTCGATTTGAACCTGCCTGGCGACGACGGCCTGACCTTGTGCCGCAAGCTGCGTGCCCAATCGACGGTGCCGGTGATCATGCTGACGGCGCGCAATGAGCCGCTGGACCGCATCCTGGGCCTGGAAATGGGCGCCGACGATTATTTGCCGAAACCGTTCGAGCCGCGTGAATTGCTGGCGCGCATACGCAGCGTGCTGCGCCGCAGTCACGCCATGCCGTCGAATGCCCCGTCCGACATGGCGCAGCAAATCCGTTTTTCTGGCTGGACCCTGGACCTGACGGCGCGCCACCTGCTCAATCCCACCGGGCTGGTGATCATGCTGTCGGGCGCCGAGTTCCGCCTGTTGCGCGTGTTCCTGGAACATCCAAACCGCGTGCTCAACCGCGACCAGCTGCTGAACCTGACACAGGGGCGCGACGCCGACCCGTTCGACCGTTCGATCGATATTCAGATCAGCCGCCTGCGGCAAAAACTCGGCGAAGATGCCCGTTTGCCGCAAATCATAAAGACCGTGCGCAATGGCGGCTACGTGCTGGCCGGCCAGGTCAATGTGGAGCCGCACGCGTGAAGGCCTTCCTGGGGTCGATGACGGGCCGTGTATTCATGTTTCTGCTGATCGGCATCGTCGCTTCGGCTGCGCTGACGCAGTGGCTGGCCGTGGGCGAACGCCAGCGCGCCATCGAGCAATATCGCGACTACCACGCCGTCGAGCGAGCCGAGCAGCTGGTAATGGCGGCCGACGTGGTGCCGCTGGCCTCGCGCGCGGCCTACCTGAAGGTGGCCAACAAGGGCAGCGTGCGCCTGGAATTGCGTCCCGACAAAGAACATGTGCCCGGCGCGCCGACGGAATTTTCCAGCGCCCTGCAAGCCAAGCTGGGCGAGGGTTTCAAGGTCAGCGCGCTGGCCGAACGCCCGGAAGCCTGCGTCAAGCCACGCCAGTCGCCGGGCATGTTTGGTGCCAGGCCTTGGGGCGGCACCTGCGAAAACCTCGACGTGCGCATGCAGGATGGTCACGTGCTGCGACTGATGGTCTTGCCACCGCGCCAGCAGCCACCGTTCAATGAACATAACGACTGGATGACCCTGCTGCCTTTCCTGATCAGCATCGCCATCCTCGCTTACCTGGTCACGCGCATGACGATGCGTCCGCTCAAGCAACTGGCGCAGGCGGCGAAAGACCTGGGTAACGACATCAACCATCCGCCGCTGACCCTGTCGGGCGCCGGCGAGATCCGCCAGGCCAGCGCTGCCTTCAATGCCATGCAGGCGCGCATACGCCAGCACATTTCCCAACGTACACAAATGCTGGCCGCCATCACGCATGATTTGCAAACGCCGCTGACACGCTTGCGCTTGCGCCTTGAAAAAGTGGCCGATACGGAGTTATATGAGCGCCTGGTGGGCGATCTGTCGGCCATGCAGAGCATGGTCAAGGAAGGGCTGGAGCTGGCCCGCTCGATGGATAGCACGGAAGCGATGCAGGCGCTCGATCTCGACTCCCTGCTCGACAGCGTCTGCTCAGACGCGGCCGATGCCGGCCAGAATGTGACCCTGGCCGGGCAGGCCGGCATGGCCTTGATGGCGCGTCCCATCGCCATGCAGCGCTGCCTGGTGAACTTGATCGACAATGCCGTCAAATATGGCCTGTACGCGCAGGTGACCGTCGAGCGCATCGCCGGCGCGGCCCGCATCCGTATCCGCGACGGCGGGCCGGGTATTGCGTCAGATCAACTGACCAAGGTATTCGAACCGTTTTACCGCATCGAAACCTCGCGTTCGCGCGAATCGGGCGGTACGGGCCTGGGCTTGACCATCGCGCGCAACATCGCCGAGCAGCATGGCGCCACGGTATTGCTGGCCAATCATGTCGACGGTGGACTGGAAGTCACCCTGATCGTGCCAGAGTATTACGCTGGAAAGTGAGCATTTCCGTGCGACAATATTGTGCTTTATACCCCCTGGCAACTACATTCAACCTGCAGCCTTGCGCTGCAACAGCATGACAGAACAATGAAAAAGACTAGCCTGGCAATCCTCGTGGGTGCGGCCCTGTGTATCGGTGGCGGTATCTGGTATTTCAATCATCAGTCCGGCGTGGCGGCCGGTGGTCAGGATGGCAAAGGGGGCAAGGGCGGCAAGGGCGGGCCGGGACCGACGACGGTGAGCGTGGTCGCGCCGCTGCGCCAGGATGTGCCGATGCTGCTGCAAGCCAATGGCAGCGTGACGCCGATCAGCAGTGTCGATCTGCATCCGCAGACGACCAGTACGATTACCAAGGTGCACATCCGCGAAGGCCAGTTCGTCAAGCAGGGCGAGCTGATGTTCACGCTGGACGCCCGCAGCGAGCACGCGAACGTCGACAAGGCGCAGGCGCAACTCTTGCGCGACCGCGCCTCGGTGCTGGACCTCGAACGTCAGCTCAAGCGCAGCCAGGATTTGCTGAGCAAGAACTTCATCGCCCAGGGCGCCGTGGATACCCTGCAAAGCCAGCTCGACGCGGCACGCGCCTTGCTGGCCGCCGATCAGGCCGCCTTGCGCGCCGCCCAGGTCGACTCCAGCTACACCGTCCTGCGCGCGCCGCAGGGGGGCAGGGTGGGCGCCATCAATGTGTACGCGGGCAGCCTGGTGCAGCCGACTACTTCGCTCACCAGCATCACCCAGCTCGACCCGATCGATGTGGTATTCACCTTGCCGGAAAGCAGTCTGTCAGGCTTGCTGGCGGCGCAGAAGGCGGGCGAGGTGGCGGTCAAGGCGCTGCTGGCCGATGCAGGCGGCAAGCAACTCGATGGCAAACTGAACTTTATCGACAATGCCGTCGATCCTGCCACCGGCGTGATCAAGATCAAGGCCCGTTTCAATAATGCCGGCACCGACCTGTGGCCTGGCCAGTACGTGAATACGCAGCTGACCGTGCGCACGCTCAAGGATGCACTGGTGGTCCCGCAAAACGCCATCATTACGAGTACCTCCGGTACCTTCGTGTACTCGATGGAGGCGGACAATACGGCCAAGATGCGCAAGATTGCCCGCGTGTATGCGTTCGGCCCGAATGCCGTCGTCACCGGATTGAACGGTGATGAAAAAGTCATCGTCGATGGCAAGCAAAACCTGCGTCCGGGAAGCAAGGTACGCCTGGTGGAAAAGCACAAGGCTGCCGATGGCGCCGCCGCACCGCAGGGCAAGCCAGCATGAACCTGTCCGAATTGAGCATTCGCCGCCCCGTGATGGTGGTGTTGTTGTCCCTCTCCATCATTCTGGCTGGCGTACTGGCCTATCGCCACATTCCCGTGGCGGCCTTGCCGAGCTATAACACGCCCGTCATCAACGTCAGCGCCGATCTGGCCGGCGCCAGCCCGGAAACCATGGCCTCGTCGGTAGCCTTGCCGCTGGAAAAACAATTTTCCACCATCTCTGGCCTCAGCCTGATCACCTCCACGAGCACCCTGGGCAATACTTCGCTGACCCTGGAATTTGACGCCAGCATCAATGTCAACGAGGCGGCCGTCGACGTGCAGGCGGCCCTGCTGCGCGCGCAGCGCCAGTTGCCGACGGAAATGACGGATTTGCCATCCTATCGCAAGGTTAACCCGGCCGATGCGCCCGTACTGTTCATCCAGATGACGTCGCCCTCGCTGAACTTGTCGGATTTAAATGACTATGCGGAAAACCTGATTGCGCCCAGTCTGTCGACCTTGCCTGGGGTAGCCCAGGTCATCGTGAATGGCCAGAAGCGCTTTGCCGTGCGCGTGCGTGCGCGTGCCGACCTGATGAATGCGCGCAACTTGACGATGGACGAACTGGCTGTTGCCTTGCGCACCTCGAACACGAATTCCCCGCTGGGCATCCTCGATGGCCCGAGCCAGACGCTGACCATTCAGGGCAATCCGCAGATGATGAAGGCGGCCGATTTTGCCGAACTCATCGTCGCCAGCCGCAACGGCCAGCCCGTGCGCCTGAAAGACGTAGCCGAGGTGGAAGACAGCTTTCAATCGATCAAGGCCGTCGGCAGTTTCAATGGCGAGCGCTCGATCAGCCTGATGGTGCAGCGCCAACCGGACGCCAATACCGTGCAAGTAGTCGATGGCGTGCGCCGTTTGCTGCCGGGCTTCAAGGAACAATTGCCGCAGTCGATACAGATCAGCCTGGTCAACGACCGTTCGCTGTCGATCCGCGAAGCCATCCATGACGTCAACCTGACCCTGGCCCTGACGGTGGTATTGGTGGTGCTGGTGATCTTTTTGTTCCTGCACCGCGCGGCGGCCACCTTCATTCCGGCCGTCACCATGCCGATTTCCCTGCTCGGCGCCCTGGCCCTGCTGTACTGGCTCGGCTATAGCCTCGACAACGTTTCCCTGCTGGGCATTACCCTGGCCGTGGGCCTGGTGGTCGACGATGCCATCGTGGTGCTGGAAAACATCGTGCGCCATATCGAGATGGGCAAGAAACCGATACGGGCGGCCCTGGACGGGGCGAAAGAGATGGGCTTTACCATCATTTCGATTTCCGTCTCGCTGGTGGCCGTGTTCATTCCCATCTTCTTCATGCCGGGCGTGATCGGCCTGCTGTTCCATGAGTTCGCCGTCGTCGTCTCGCTGGCCGTGCTGGTGTCCGCCGTCGTGTCGCTGACCCTGGTGCCGATGCTGGCCAGCCGTTTCCTGCCGGCCGATACACGCGAACACAATGACAGCGACCCCACGCATGGTGAAAAGTCCTTCATCGGCCGCCACTTCGAGGCCGGATTCACGAAGTTGCGCAACGGATACGTGCATCTGCTCGACAAGGCCCTGGCGCACCGCAACGTGGTGCTGTTCATCGCCTTGTGCACTTTCGCGCTGACGGTGCTGTTGTACGCCACGATACCGAAAGGTTTCTTCCCCGAGGAAGACCTGGGCCAGATCCAGGTGAATACGGAAGCGTCGGAGGATATTTCCTCGGCGGCATTGCAGGATTTGCAGGCACGCGTGGCGGCCGTGCTCAAGGCGGACCCCAGCGTGCAGGATGTGACCTCGTTCGTCGGTGGCGGCAACACGGGCCGCATGTTCATGGTCTTGAAGCCGCGCAACGAACGGCCGAAAATGCCCGTGGTGCTGGAAAACCTGCGCCGCGCAACGAGTACCGTGCCCGGCATGGCCGTATATTTCCGTCCCGTGCAAAACTTGCAACTGGGCGGACGCCAGAGCAAGAGCCGCTACCAGTACACCTTGCAAAGCGTCAGTCCCGATGCCTTGAATGACTGGGCGGAAAAGTTTATTGCGGGCATGCGCGCCGATCCCGCTTTCCGCGACGTCACCAGCGATTCTCAGATCAAGGGCTTGCAGGCGTCCCTGCGGATCGACCGCGACAAGGCCAATCTGTTGGGCGTGCAAATGTCCGATATCCGCACGGCCCTGTACAGCGCCTTTGGCGAGCGGCAAGTGTCGACCATCTATTCTTCGGCGGCCAGCTATTACGTGATCCTGGAAGCGGCCACGGCGGACCGCCAGTATGACGATGCGCTCACGCGCGTGTCCGTGCGCAGCAAGTCGGGCGAGCTGGTGAAACTGTCGAGTATTGCCTACGTGGAACGTACGATTGGTCCCACCTCCGTCAATCACCAGGGACAGTTGCAGGCCGTGACGATCTCCTTCAACCTGGCACCGGACGTGCCGCTGGGTGTCGCCACCGGCAAGATCGACGTGATGGGCAAGGACATGAGCTTGCCGGCTTCCATCATCACGCGCTACGGCGGCGACGCGGCCGTGTTCCAGGATTCGCAGGCGAGCCAGATTATCCTCATCATCGCCGCGCTGGCCGTGATCTATGTACTGCTCGGCGTGCTGTATGAAAGCTACATCCACCCGCTGACCATCCTGGCCGGCTTACCGTCGGCGGCCGTGGGTGCCTTGCTGACCTTGCGCCTGTTCGGCATGGACCTGACCATGATCGCCATCATCGGTATTTTGATGCTGATCGGTATCGTCAAGAAAAACGCCATCATGATGATCGACTTTGCCCTGCATGCGCAGCGTAACGAGGGAATGAGCCCGCCTGAAGCCATCCGCCAGGCTTGCATCCTGCGTTTCCGTCCCATCATGATGACGTCGGCGGCGGCCCTGATGGGCGCCTTGCCCATCGCCCTGGGCCTGGGCGCCGGCGCCGAGCTGCGCCAGCCGCTGGGCCTGGCAGTGGTCGGTGGTTTGCTTTTTTCACAAGTGATTACCCTGTTCATTACCCCCGTCATCTATTTGTTCCTGGATAAGTACAGCGGCACGGGACCGGTGACGGATGAGCAACTGGTCGCACTCGACAACAAGGCTTGAGCGCGTGCGTGCCCCGTGGGCTCTTGACCGGCGCCCCATTCCTGCGTGAATGGGGCGCCGGTTTTGTATGGGCAGTGATACATACGGTAACAACCGTCAAGAGACGGCTCGGGTACTCTGTTTAGCGCTGCAAGGAATGTCGCTATCCTGTACGCTTCGGGTTGGAAAGGCCGAGGAAGTGTTCCCAAAAGCAAGGGACTCTGGCACTATGGCTGCCCTGTAATGTTATTTCTTCGCTACACAGAAAGCACGATTCATTTTGCATGACACGACCCATTTGATGGCTGCCGATTCCGATGTTTGCCCCACCTGTGGGCAAGTAATCCAGCCACCACCGGCCTACGGGTCCAGGACCAGCACCATGCGCAAGGTTGCGCTCGGGGTGTCCGTCTTGCTGCACGTGCTGCTGGCGGCGTATGCCTTGTTGCGCAGCGACAAGATCGAAAAGATTCCGCCGCCGAAGAAGGAAAGTGCGATGGTCTACATCGCGCCGCTGAAGGACAAGCCGCAACCGAAGCCGCAGCCGAAACCCACGCCGAAACCGAAGGACACGAAAGTGGCCAAGGTGAAACCGCCGCCGGCCCCGAGCAAGCGCGTGGTGAGCAAGGACGTACCGCGCGACAAGCCGAAACTGGAAACATACACGCCGCCGCTGGTGTCGAAAGTACCGTTGCCGCCACCACCGGCTGAAGACATGAGCTCGATGATCGAGCAGCGCCGCAAGCAGCGCGAGGCGCAGAATCCCACGCCACCGGCCGAGGAAAGCGAAAACGACCGCGCCATGCGCGTGGCCAAGGCGAATATCGCCGGTGCCCAGGGGCGCAATTCCGGCAGCGACCGCGAGGATTCGGGTGGCGTGTTTTCCATCGTCAACCAGACGTCGTTCAGTGCCGAAGTCAAGTTCAAGGGCTGGAATGGCAACTTCAAGCGCAATTGGCTGAAACAGGAAAAAGTCGAACTGGGCAATGAGCCCGATATCGAAACAGCCATCATCAAGAAGATGATCCAGCTGATCCGTGCCGAAAAGCCGGGCGACTTCGTATGGGAATCGCGGCGCCTGGGGCGTAATGTCAACCTCAGCGCCCGCGTGGAAGACACGGCCGAGCTGAGCGCTTTCCTGCGCCAGGAATTCTTTTCGGAGAAGCGGCCAGGACCGGGACGGCGCTAGGAACTCGCTGCAATAAAAAAGGCTGCACCGTGTGAACGGGCAGCCTTTTTTTTACGCAGCGTTGATGTCGATCAAGCCGGTTTGTCGGTTCCCGCTTCCGGTTCGACGTCGTCTTCCATCTCGATCAGTTCGACCATCTGGGCCGCGCCATCTTCGCTGATGCCGGCCAGTTCCATGATCTTGTCGTTGGCTTCGTCGATGCCGACGCGTTTCAAGGCCGAGAACAGTTGCACGGTGAACGGGAAGCCGACACCGTCTTCATCCACATAGCTGTCGAGCTTGGCTTTCGCCTGGCGCAGCGCGTTGACCGACTCATTGCGGTTCAGCTTATCGACTTTCGTCAGGATGCAGTGGATCGGCTTGCCCGTCGGGGCGAACCATTCCAGCATCTGGATGTCCAGGTCGGTGAACGGACGGCGCGAATCCATGATCAGGATCAAGCCGGCCAATTGTTCGCGGCGTTGCACGTAGTCGCCCAGCAGGCGCTGCCAGTGCAATTTGGCCGAGCCCGAGACTTCCGCGTAGCCGTAGCCCGGCAAGTCGACCAGCAGGCATTCGATCTCTTCGACGATGGTGGCATCCTTGCGGTGTTGCGCCACGTGGGCGCCGCCGATGGAGAAGTAGTTGATGTGCTGGGTACGGCCAGGTGTCTTGGAGGCGAACGCCAAGCCTTTCTGATTACACAAGATGTTGATGGCGGTCGATTTACCGGCATTGGAGCGGCCGGCAAAAGCGATTTCCGGCACCGTGGTATCGGGCAGGTCACGCAATTGGTTGACGGTCGTAAAGAAGCGGGCTTGCCAGAGTTTTGACATGGGAGTAGTAAAGCAACAAAATGGAGCGATAAGGGAGCGATAACGCCAAGAAGCTATTGTACAATAAGGGATTGTTAATTGTTGCCGGCGTAGCAGCGATGCGGCTTGCGGCCCTGAAAATAAATCAAAAATCTCAGGAGCGCGGCAATGTCCACCACTAATTTCTCACTGTCTCAGGGTGCCTGAATGAATCGTGCGTTTTCACCGTTTATCCAATCCATGCTGCTCGCTTTGCTGGCTGTATCGGCAACTGCTTCTGCGGTCGAAGCACCGAAACCGGCCGTCAAGGCCGACGCTGCCAAGGGTGCTACCCTGTACGCCGATGGAGATGCGGCGCGCGGCTTGCCTGCCTGCGTATCCTGTCATGGTGCTGCCGGCAACTCGACCATCACGGTCAACCCGAAGCTGGCCGGTCAGCACGAAAGCTATATTTACAAGCAACTGGTCGACTTCACCACGCCGGAGCGCAGCCAGCCCGTCATGACGACGTACGCGAAGATGCTCAGCGATGCCGACAGGAAGAATATCGCCGCCTACCTGGGCGCGCAGGTCTCGAAGCCGGGTGCCGCGAAAAACAAGGATACGATCGACCTGGGCAAGAAAATCTATCGTGGTGGCATTGCTTCCAAGCAAGTTGCTGCCTGCGCCAGCTGTCATGGCGCGACGGGCAATGGCATGCCCGTTCAGTATCCGCGCATCGCCGGCCAGCATCAGGACTACACGGTGGCACAGCTGGCCATGTTCCGCAGCACCAAGGCCGACGCCCGCAAGAACAGTGCGCAAATGCACACCATCGCCGCCCGCATGTCGGACGACGAAATCGCTGCCGTGGCCGACTATATCGCCGGCCTGAAGTAAGTTTTCATAGTGGCAAGAGATTGCCAGGCGCACCAGCGCGCATGAAGAGGGCGGCCGTCTCAACGGGCTGCCCTTTTTTATGACAGGGGTCAAACAGGAGTATGCTGCCGCCTTGCGCGGAGAAACTATCTGCTCCATGCCACATTTTCTTGAAGATTGCATATCCCGTATGAGTATCAACGTATGAGCACAGGCACGACCGGAATAGAGTTAAAGACCAAACGCCGCAATCTGGCTGAATTTGTCGAGCTGGTCTCGTCGATGCGCTTTGCCATCAGCTTGCTGACGCTGATCGCCGTCGCCTCCATCATCGGCACCGTGCTCAAGCAGAACGAGCCCATGCCCAATTATGTGAACCAGTTCGGTCCGTTCTGGTTCGCCGTCTTCGACAAGCTGAGCCTGTATTCCGTGTATTCGGCCTGGTGGTTCCTCGTGATCATGGGTTTCCTCGTCGCCTCGACCTCGCTGTGCATCGTGCGCAATGCGCCGAAGATGCTCAAGGATATGCGTAGCTGGCGCGACAATGTGCGCGAGCAATCCTTGCGCAATTTCCACCACAAGATGGAGTGGCAGGCGCCGCTGCCGCGTGCCGTGCTGGCGCAGCAGATGGTGATGCGCCTGAAAGACAGCGGCTATGCAGCCAAGGTGGTCGAGAAGGACAATGCCACCCTGGTGGCGGCCAAGCGGGGCGCCGCCAATAAATGGGGCTATATCTTTGCCCATGGCGCCATCGTCATTATTTGTGTGGGTGGCTTGCTCGATTCGGAAATGCCGATCCGCGTACAGCAATGGTTCTTTGGCAAGACGCCGTTTTCCGGCAGCGGTGTGATCGCCGACATTCCCGCCCAGCACCGTTTGAGCCTGTCAAACCCCACTTTCCGCGGCAACACCATGATCCCGGAAGGCTCGTCGAGCAACACGGCCATCATTCCCCAGGCCGATGGTGTGCTGATCCAGGATCTGCCGATCACGATTTTGCTGAAGAAATTCCATATCGATTTCTACAGCACGGGCATGCCCAAGCTGTTTGCCAGCGATGTCGTCATCACCGACCATGTCACAGGTGAAAGTTTTCCAGCAACCATCAAAGTCAACCAGCCGCTGCTGTACAAGGGCCTGGCCCTGTACCAGTCCAGCTTTGAGGATGGCGGCAGCAAGCTCAAGTTGACTGGTTTTCCCATGACGGGCAAGACGACGAAGCGCTTCGATATCGGCGGCGAAGTGGGCGGCAGTACGCCGCTCGAGCGCAGCGACGGCAATTCCTACACGGTGGAATGGTCGGGTTTCCGTCCTTTCAACGTGGAAAACCTCAGCGCCGGCCAGGATGTGCGCGCCGTCAGCAAGGCGGAGAGTTTCAACGATAAATTTGCCGTCGGCCTGGACAAGCGCCTCGGTTCGGCCGCGAAGAACGCGAATAACAAGGATCTCAAGAATGTCGGCCCCTCGGTGCAATACAAATTGCGCGACAAGACGGGCCAGGCGCGCGAGTACCAGAATTACATGCAGCCTGTCACCGTGGATGGCACGACGGTGTTTCTGGCCGGTATGCGCGTCAACCCCAGCGACCCGTTCAGCTATCTGCGCATTCCCGTCGATGACAATTACAGCGTGACGGAATGGATGCGTTTGCGTGCCGCGCTGCAAGATCCGGCGCTGCGCCAGCAGGCCGCCACGCGCTATGCGGCGCGCGCCATGCCGCAGGCGAACGCGGAAGCCTTGCGCGGCCAGTTGCAGGAATCGGCGGCGAAAAGCCTGGGCATCTTTGCCGGCAATGGGCAAGAGGGCGGTTTCCTCGCCATTTCGCGCTTCCTGGAGAAAATTCCCGCCGCCGAGCAAGAAAAAGCGGCCGATATCTTCATGAAAATCTTGAATGGCAGCCTGTGGGACTTGTGGCAGGCGGCGCGCGCCCAGGATGGCTTGAAAGCCATCGAGGCCGATGACAAGCACGGCCGCTTCCTGCAACTGGCCACGAATGCGCTGTCCGACAGCTTCTTCTATGGTGCGCCCGTGTATCTGCAGCTGGACGAGTTCACGGAAATCAAGGCCTCCGTGCTGCAAGTGACGCGTTCGCCGGGCAAGAGCGTGGTGTACCTCGGTTGCCTGTTCCTCGTGATCGGCGTTTTTTCCATGTTTTATATCCGCGAGCGCCGCCTGTGGGTGTGGATCAAGGATGGCGAAGGCGGCAGCGAAGCGCTGATGGCCATGAGCACGCAACGCAAGACGCTGGATTTTGAAAAAGAATTTGAGACTTTGAAGGCAAAGCTGCCGCAATCGGCGTAAGCTGCGCTGTGTCCGGGACGCTTGCGCGTCGCCGGGATTGGAGAAAATGATGGAATTGGCAAACAAGCAAATATATACGCAGGAACCAGGATTTTTCAAGCGCCTGAGCCTGATCGATTGGCTGTATGGCGCCGGCTTGCTGGCGGCATCCCTGTTCGGCCTGATGCGCTTTGGCGCCTTCATGGATATCTATGAAAAGGCCATCTTGCTGGCAGCGGCGCCCACGTTTGCGTGGCTAGGCTGGTACTGGAAGCCTGTGCGCTGGCTGATCCCCCTGGCGGCCGTGCTGTCGCTGTTCGCCATCGAGCTGTACTCGGGCCATCTGGAGATGGCGAATCAAAAATTTTTCCTGAAATATATCCTGTCGAGCCAGTCCGCCATCCTGTGGATGGGCACCCTGTTCGTACTGTCGACCCTGTTCTACTGGATCGGCCTGGTAGCTCGCTCGGAATTCGGCTCGTCCGTCGGCTCCCTGCTGTGCTGGGCCGGCGTGGTGCTGGGCCTGACGGGCATGCTGGTGCGCTGGTACGAGTCGTACCTGATCGGTGCCGACGTGGGCCATATTCCCGTGTCGAACCTGTATGAAGTGTTCATCCTGTTTTCCTTGATCACGGCCATGTTCTACCTGTATTACGAGCAGCATTATGCGACGCGCCAGTTGGGCGCCTTCGTCATGCTGGTCATTTCGGCGGCCGTCGTATTCCTGATGTGGTACACGGTCACGCGCGACGCTGCGGAAATCCAGCCGCTGGTACCGGCCCTGCAAAGCTGGTGGATGAAGATCCACGTGCCGGCCAACTTCATCGGCTACGGCACGTTCGCCCTGTCGGCCATGGTGGCGGCGGCGTACCTGCTCAAATCGAGCGGCTACCTGGTCGACCGCCTGCCGTCGCTGGAAGTGCTCGATGACGTCATGTACAAGGCCATTTCCGTGGGCTTTGCTTTCTTTACGGTAGCGACCATCCTCGGTGCCCTGTGGGCAGCCGAAGCGTGGGGCGGTTACTGGTCGTGGGACCCTAAAGAAACCTGGGCGCTGATCGTCTGGCTCAACTATGCAGCGTGGCTGCACATGCGCCTGATGACGGGCTTGCGCGGTCGCGTTGCCGCCTGGTGGGCGCTGGTGGGCTTGCTGGTGACGACGTTTGCGTTTTTGGGCGTCAACATGTTCCTTTCTGGTCTGCATTCTTACGGCAAACTTTAATGACAGAAGCGTCATGAACGGCCCGGGAAAACTGGTGTAAGGTACATTCATTCACCTTTCCCGGAGCCGCCATGTTGATCAAGCGCAGTCCCAACGGCATCGAATTGCCGTATTCTTCCGAAATCACGCCGCGTGCCGTGTTTGAATCGCGCCGCAGCTTCATCAAGCAAATCGCCCTGGGCTCCGTGTCCAGCGCGGCATTGCTGGAAATGGCCAGCCGCGAAGCCTTCGCGCAAGGCACGAATCCCAAACTGGCCGCCAAACTTAATCCCGCCTATTCGGCGCTGGAAAAGCAGACGGCCTATAAAGACGCCACCAGCTACAACAATTTCTACGAATTCGGCACGGACAAGAGCGACCCTGCGCAAAATGCTGGCACCCTGCGCACGCGGCCGTGGACAGTCAGTATCGAAGGGGAAGTGAAAAAGCCGATGACGCTGGACCTCGACGCCTTGCTGAAGCTGGCGCCGCTGGAAGAGCGCGTGTACCGGCTGCGCTGCGTGGAAGGCTGGTCGATGGTGATTCCGTGGGTTGGTTATTCCTTCTCGGAAATCATCAAGAAGGTCGAGCCGACGGGCAATGCCAAGTACGTGGAATTCATCACCCTGGCCGACAAGAAGCAAATGCCGGGCGTGGGCAGCAGAGTGCTGGAGTGGCCCTATACGGAAGGCTTGCGCATCGATGAAGCGAACCATCCGCTGGCGCTGCTGACCTTGGGCATGTATGGCGAAACCTTGCCGAACCAGAACGGCGCGCCCGTGCGCATGGTCTTGCCGTGGAAATATGGTTTCAAGTCTGCCAAATCCATCGTCAAGATCCGTTTCGTCAAGGAACAGCCGCGCACCTCGTGGAACCTGTCGGCGCCGTCCGAATACGGTTTTTACTCGAATGTGAATCCGAACGTCGATCATCCGCGCTGGTCGCAGGCTTCCGAGCGGCGCATCGGCGAAGACGGCTTTCTCACGCGCAAGCGCAAGACCCTGATGTTCAACGGCTACAACGATGTCGCTTCCTTGTACGCGGGCATGGATCTGAAGAAGTTCTTTTAAGGAAAAACCATGGCCCTCAACCCCACGACCAGACAATTGTCGCTATTCAAAAGCCTGATATTTTTGCTGGCGCTGCTGCCGTTTGTGCGCATGGTCTGGCTGACGTACACGGGGCAACTGGTGGAGCCGCTGGAATTCATTACGCGCGGCACGGGCGACTGGACCCTGTATTTCCTGTGCATCAGCCTGGCGGTGACGCCCTTGCGGCGCATCACGCAATGGAATTGGCTGATCAAGCTGCGGCGCATGCTGGGCCTGTTCGCGTTTTTCTACGCGGCGCTGCATTTCACCACCTTCCTGTGGTTCGATCACTTTTTTGATGTGCAGGAAATGTGGAAGGATGTGCTCAAGCGTCCGTTCATCACAGTGGGCTTCATCGCCTTCGTCTTGCTGATTCCGCTGGCCGTGACCAGCACGAACGGCATGGTGAAACGCCTGGGCGGCAAGCGCTGGCAGTGGCTGCATCGGTTGATCTACGTCATCGCGCCGCTGGGCATCCTGCACTTCTGGTGGATGAAGGCGGGCAAGCACAATTTTGGGCAACCGATCCTGTTCGGCAGTATCGTCGCGCTACTACTGCTAATACGCGTGTATTACGCCTGGCGCAAGCGCGTAAAAAGCGCCAGGGCGGCGAATGCCGCCACCCCGGTGCGTTCCGTTTAAGTGGCTGGCACGATGACCGGTGGCGGCGGCACGGGTGCCGGTTCGACCGGCCCTTTGGCTGGTGCGCCCTTGGCCGCTGGCGGCTTGGGCAGGTACAGGGGTCCGGGCTGGCCGCAGCCGGCCAGGACGCTAGAGACCACAATGGCGATGCCGATATAAAACGCTGAGGATGACTTCACGATTAGAATCACGGTTTGATTAAGATCTTTGGAGTGTAGCATGAGCGAATCGGAATTCCTGGCCCTGGCCGAAGCCACCCTGACCCAGATCGAGGCGGCGCTGGACCGGCTGAACGATGAAGACGTGCTCGACGTCGAATGCAGCCGCAGCGGCAATGTGCTGGAAATCGAATTCATCGATAACGGCACGAAAATCATCGTCAACAGCCAGGCCCCCATGCGCGAAATGTGGGTGGCCGCCCGTTCCGGCGGTTTCCACTACAAGCGCGTAGGCGACGAGTGGATCAACACGCGCGACGGTTCGGAACTGTTTGCGGCTCTGTCTGCCATGGCCAGCGAGCAGGCCGGTGCGCCCGTGGTCCTGAAATAAGCTTTTCGCCACGGCAATAGAAAAGGGCAGACTTTGCAGTCTGCCCTTTTTGCATCAAACGATCTTAAAACAGTTCGTTCTTGACGGCTTCCTTGGCTTTTTCTTCCTCCGGCGTGCCGCGCGCCGCGCCTTCCAGGCTGCCTACGCCCGTGCCCGGTGGATTTTCCGCATAGTAATACTCGTCGCCCACGTGGATCAGGCCTTCCGGTACCGCGCGTTCCTCGACGGGAATGCTTTTCAGGGCTTTTGCCATGTAGCTGATCCAGATCGGCAAGGCCAGGCCGCCACCCGTTTCCCGGTTGCCCAGGTTGCGCGGCTGGTCGTAGCCGATCCAGGCGATGCCCACCAGCTTGGCCTGGTAGCCGGCGAACCAGGCGTCGATGGAATCGTTGGTGGTGCCCGTCTTGCCTGCCAGGTCAGGGCGCTTCAAGGCCATGGCCTTGTTCGCCGTGCCGAAGCGCACGACGTCGTTGAGCATGCTGTTCATCATGAAGGCATTGCGCTCGTCGATGACGCGGTTGGCTTCCTCGCCCGCCAGGTCCGGCTTGGCTTGCGACAGGATATTGCCATCGCTATCGGTCACCTTGGCGATCAGATACGGATTGATCTTGTAGCCGCCATTGGCGAACACGGCGTAGGCGCCCGCCATCTGCAGCGGCGTCACGTTGCCGGCGCCCAGGGCCAGGGTCAGGTACGGCGGGTTCTTGTCTGCGTCAAAGCCGAAGCGCGTCGCGTATTCCTGGCCATATTTGGCGCCGATCTTGTGCAGGATGCGGATGGAAATCATGTTCTTCGATTTCATCAAACCCTTGCGCATGGTCATCGGACCATCATATTTGCTGTCGTAGTTCTTCGGTTCCCACGCCTGGCCGCCCGTCTGGCCCGCGTCGAACGAGATCGGCGCATCGTTGATGATGGTGGCGGGCGACAGGCCCCGCTCCAGCGAGGCGGAATAGATGAAGGGCTTGAAGGCCGAACCTGGCTGGCGCCACGCCTGCGTGACATGGTTGAACTTGTTGCGGTTGTAATCGAAGCCGCCCACCATGGCGCGGATGGCGCCGTCGGTGGTGCTGGCCGAGACGAAGGCCGATTGCACCTCCGGCATTTGCGTCAAGACCCAGGCGTTGCCTTCCTGCATGACGCGGATCACGGCGCCGCGTTTGATGCGGCGGTTCGGTGCCGCTTTTTCCGACAGCCAGGCCGCGCCGAATGTCAGGCCGGGGCCCGTGATGGTGATTTCCTCGCCGGCCGACGTGACTGCCTGCAACGATTTTGGCGACGCCTGCAGCACCATGGCGGCGATGATGTCGTCGCTGTCCGGGTGGTCGGCCAGTTCCGTCTCGATCGCATCGTCCGCTTCTGCCTTGGTTTTCGGAATCTCGATGTAGGCTTCCGGGCCGCGGTAGCCGTGGCGTTTCTCGTAATCCATTACGCCCTTGCGCAAGGCGATGTAGGCAGCGTCCTGGTCGGCCTTGGTGATGGTGGTGTAGACGTTCAGGCCGCGCGTGTAGGTATCTTCCTTGAATTGCTCGTAGACCAGCTGGCGCGCCATTTCCGACACGTATTCCGCGTGCACGCCGAAGGCGCTGCTGTCGGTTTTCACTTTCAGCTCTTCATTCTTGGCTTCCGTGTATTGCTCTGGCGTGATGTAGCCCAGCTGCGCCATGCGCTGCAGAATGTATTGCTGGCGCATGCGCGCGCGTTTCGGATTGACGACGGGATTGTAGGCCGACGGCGCCTTTGGCAAGCCGGCCAGCATGGCCGCTTCGGCCACGGTGATATCCTGGATATTCTTGCCGAAATAGATTTGCGCGGCCGAGGCGAAACCGTAGGCGCGCTGTCCCAGATAAATCTGGTTCATATACACTTCGAGGATCTGGTCCTTGCTGAGGTTTTTCTCGATCTTCCAGGCCAGCAAGACTTCATACGCCTTGCGTTTCAAGGTCTGTTCACTGGACAGGAAGAAATTGCGCGCCACCTGCTGCGTGATGGTCGAGGCGCCTTGCTTGGCGCCGCCCGTCAGGTTGTGCAGGGTCGCGCGGGTGATGCCCAGATAGTCGACGCCGCCATGTTCATAGAAGCGGTCATCTTCGATGGCCAGCACGGCTTTCTTCATGACATCGGGAATATCCTTGATGTGCACCATGTTGCGCCGTTCTTCACCGAACTCGCCGATCAATACACTGTCGGACGTGAACACGCGCAGCGGCATTTTCGGCTTGTAATCGGTCAAGGTATCGAGCGCCGGCAGGTTCGGATAGGCCATCGCCAGGCCAAAAACCACCAGCAAGACGCCGACGATGCCCAGGCCCAGCAGCGATACCAGCGCCATCAGCAGAAAACGTTTGGGTTTGCTGCCCTTGGTGGGCGGCTTCGAGCCAGCGGAGCCAGCGGTGTTTGAAGATGTCATGCGTCGTATGTCTTTCGGTTAATTATGCCGGTCAATTATAAGCGAGCTTGCCGGGGTGGCAGCGCGCCGTGGCGCTTGCCGGGGGAAGTGTAGACACTTGTCGATACTCTATATAAGCGTGTATTGGCCCGCTGGCAACCAGGATTTGGTAACAATTATCCTGCGCCAGATCATAGCCGGGCCAGATAGGCGCTGCACGCCGCAGACACCAGTGGGAAATCCATTTACAAGCCAGCGTTGCCAGGACTAGGCTTTCGGATGGCAGGCACCCCTCCCACGCTGACGTTTCTGTATGAAAAACTTGTCTATCCGCAGTTTTCTTGGCATCGGTTTGCTGGGCGTCGACATGGCGGACGATGCCGTGCGCGTGGTCGAGTTGAGACGCCGGCGGGGAAAACTGTCGTGCCGGCATTGCGGCAGCGCCGCGCTGGCTGCAGGAGTGATGCTTGAAGGCAATGTCGAAGATTTGCCCGGCCTGGCTGATGCCGTGCGCCTGGCTCACCGCAACAGTGGTAGCGCCTGCACGCGGGTGGCGCTGGCCATGCCGGCCACGGCCTTGATCGCGCATGTGATCCGCCTGCAGGCGGGCTTGTCCGAAGAGCAACTGGAAATCCTGGTGGAACTGGAGGCGGCGCAATATATGCCGTTTGCGCTGGAAGACGCCAGCCTGGATTTTTACCAGCTGGGGCCGGCGCCGCCGCTTGCCGGCCAGGCGCAGCGTGAGATCGAAGTACTGCTCGTGGCGGCGCGGCGCGCCAGCGTGCAGCGTCGCCTCGATGCGGCTACGGCGGCCGGCTTGACGCCCGTCGTCATGGATAGCGAGACGCTGGCGCGCCAGGCGGCCGTTGCACAAGGGGGATGGCAAGCTTTGCCGGACAGCGGACTGGCATTTCAGCTAGCCTGGGGGCTGGCTTTGCACCGGTACGCCCGATGAAGAGCGTGGCGCACATGCCATGCATCAACCTCTTGCCGCATCGCCAGGCGGCGCGGCGCAGGCGTATTCAGATGCTGTTGTGGCAACTGGCCGGCGGGGCGCTGCTGGGCTTGCTGCTGGTGCTGGCGGCGGGCGCCTGGCTGCAGCAGCAGCTCGACGCGCAGCTGCGCCGCCAGGAGGGCTGGCGCAATGCCATGCAGCAAGTCAATGCCATCCTTGTCACCGGCAAGCGGGTGCAGCGCGAGACGGCGGCGCTGGTGCTGCGCCAGCAGGTCATTGCCAGTTTGCAAGAACAACGCAATGCCTGGGTGCGCATGCTGGACGCGCTGGCGCGGGCGATGCCGGCCGGTGTGGCCTTGCACAGTGTGCGCCAGGAATCGGCGATGGTGCGCCTGCAAGGGCATGCAGTCTCGCAGGACAAGGTCGCGGAACTTCTGTTGGCGCTGGAACGGGCAGCGCCCTGGTCCCGGCCGGAATTGTTGGAAGTGCGGCTGGAAGTGCGCGGTGCGGCAGATGGCGCCGTGGAGTGGACGATACGGCTGGCGTTGGCTAGCGCTGGGCAATCTTAGTCGTGGAGGTTGATCATGCTGAGCTTGAAGACCGCGTCACTGTGGCCGCTAACCGTGCGTCTCGCTTGCGCCGTCCTGTCTGGCATGCTGGTGGCCACCCTGCTGCACGCCGCATGGCTGGATGGCATGATGGCTGCCGTGCAGGCGGCGCAAAGGGAAGAGGGCCGCTTGCGCGCCGAGTATGTGGTGGCGCAGGCCCGGGCGAAGCAATTGCCGCAGTGGCGTGCGCAGCAGCGCGAGGCTGGCGCCGAGCTGGCCCTCCTGGAACAGCAACTGCCCGACCAGCAAGCGATGGCGGTGCTGTTGACGGACATCAACGCCGCAGGCCAGTCGCGCGGTCTGCAATTTTCGCTGTTCAAACCGGGGGCGGCCCGGCCGCAAGCGCCATATGTCGCCTTGCCGATCGCCATACAGTTGCGCGGCGGCTATCACGCCATGGGTGCGCTGCTGGCAGACCTGGCGCGCTTGCCGCGCATCGTCACGGTGCATGAGCTGGCCTTGACCCTCGGCAAGGACCGCTTGCTGACGTTCGATGCCGTGCTGCAGGCATATCGCCTGCCCGAAGCGGGGGAACGGGCGGCGCAAGCGGCTTTGTCGCCCAAGGCAGGCGCGCCTGCCGCCGCACCGGCATGGCGCCCGCTTGCCGCTGTCGCCCCGTATCCCTACGAGGCCAGCGCCCTGGCCGATCCTTTTGATGCATTGCCCGCCGCCGGCGCGCCGGGTCAACGTGGCAGCGTGGCGGATCCCGACCCCCAGCGTGTGCGCGAACCGCTGGAAAGCGTGGCCTTGCCGGGCATCAGCATGGTCGGTAGCGTGCAACAGGCCGGGCGCCTGAGCGCGCTGCTGCTGGCGGGCCAGCGCGTGTACCGGGTGGCGGTGGGCCAGTATCTGGGGGCAGACCACGGCCTGGTCACGCAGGTCAGTGAACAGGCGCTGCAGTACCGGGAGTTGCTGCAGGATGCGGGCGGCGGGTGGCGCGAACGGCACGGCAGCCTGTCCCTGCAAAAAACGGGTGACGCCAAAGCTGGCGTGCCGGAGGGCGCGCCATGAAGCCGTCTGTGTGGATGTGCTCGATGTGCTTGATATATTGGACCTTGCTGCACGGTGCCGCCCTGGCCGGCGATGAGGCGGTGGTGCAGGTGACGGCGCCGCGTCTGTATGTCGGCGAGAAAATCTCCGTCGATTTCCAGAACGTGGGCGTGCGCGCGGCCTTGCATATCCTGGCCGACGCGTCGGGGCAAAATATCATCGCCAGTGACAGCGTGGCGGGCAACCTGACCCTGCGCCTGCGCGACTTGCCGTGGGACCAGGCGCTCGACGTGCTGCTGCAGGCGAAGGGCCTGGACATGCGGCGCAATGGCAACGTGCTGTGGATCGCGCCGCGCGAGGAAATGCTGGCGCGCGAAAAACTGGAGCTCGAAACGCGCGCGCAGATCGCCGAACTCGAACCCTTGCAATCAAACATCTTCCAGCTCAACTACCAGAAGGCGGAAGCGTTCCGCACGGTGTTCGGCCTGGACGCGGGGGAAGGGCGCAGCCGCTTGCTGTCGCGTCGTGGCAGCGTGCTGATCGAGCCGCGCACGAATCAGCTGTTCGTGACCGACGTGCCGGCGCGGCTGGAGCAGATCCGTCAGCTGATCGCCAAGACGGATATTCCAACGCGGCAAGTGATGATCGAGGCGCGCATCGTCGAAGCGAACGACAGTTTCAGCCGCAATCTGGGCGCGCGCCTGGGTTTTACGGACCAGCGCCTGGCACAGGGCCAGCTGCCCGGCTTTTCCCTGGGCGGCAGTGGACGCCGCGCGGCTATCGGTGGCAGCTACCAGGGTGTGGGCGAGGCGACGGGGCAAACGGTGGCAGGCAGTGGCGCTTTCGTGCCGAACACGCAATTCATCAACTTGCCGGCCGCCAGCATCAATGGCCTGCCGCCGGCCAGCTTCGCCCTGAGCCTGTTTTCGGCGGCCGCCAACCGCTTTTTGAACCTGGAACTGTCCGCGCTGGAAGCCGATGGCAGGGGCAAGATCATTTCCAGCCCCCGCGTGGTGACGGCCGACAAGGTGCTGGCGCTGATCGAGCAGGGCATCGAATTGCCCTACCAGGTGGCCACCAGCAGCGGTGCCACGTCGATCACGTTCCGCAAGGCGAACCTGCGCCTGGAAGTGACGCCGCAGATCACGCCGGACGGCAACGTGGTGCTGGAAGTGGACGTCAACAAGGATAGCGTGGGCCAGGAAACCCGTTCCGGTTTCGCCATCGACACCAAGCACGTGCGCACGCAAGTGATGGTGGAAGACGGCGGCACGGTGGTGCTGGGCGGCATTTATCAGCAATCCGAACGGGGCACGGACAGCAAGGTGCCGATTCTCGGCGACATCCCCTTGCTCGGTGTTTTTTTCCGCAGCACGGGCCGCAGTCAAGAAAAAACGGAACTGATGGTGTTTATTACGCCGAAAATAGTGGCAGATCGGCCAGCAACACGTTAATGTCACATCTTTACGTTTAAGTAACAGTGCAAACGAAAGCGGACTGATGGCGACTATGCGGAATTTTTCTTTAGGCAATACTTCTTGGAATAGTGCATTGAATTGGCTGGCTTTGCTGGCGCTGAGCGCCTTGCTGGTCGCGTGTGGCGGCGGTGGCGGTGACCCGACCATTGATAAGCCTGGCGCTACGAACAGCGGCGTTGCCAGCGTCTCGCTCGTGGCCAGCGCCACGACCATCGTTGCCTCGGGAGCCGATGGTACCGAAGTGACGTTGACGGTGGTTGTCAAGAATGCCATTAATAATGCCCTGAGCGGGCAGACGGTCGCCTTGACGGCCAGTTCTGGTACGATCAGTAGTACGACGCGCGTCACGGATGCCAGCGGCACGGTGACTGAAAAGCTCAGCGTGAAAGGCGATGCGACCTTGCGCGACATCACGATCACGGCCAGCAGCGGCGGTATCACGTCCGCCCCGGTCGTGGTCAAGGTGGTGCCAGTCACGTCCGGTATCGCGACTTTGCTGCTGACTTCCTCCGGTGGTACCCTGGCGTCGTCGGGCGGTACCGCTGTCAATGTCATCGCGTTTGTCAAGGATGCCAATAACGCGATAGTGCCCAATGCTAATGTCACCTTCAAAGCCGATTCGGGTGCGCTGGGCGCCACGAGCGTCACGACCAATGCACAGGGACAGGCGCTGGTTAGCCTGAACACGGGGGGCGATGCCAGCTTGCGCACTATCAAGGTCAGCGCCAGTGCCGGCGCGCAAACGGCCAGTACCGATATCAGCGTCAGCGGCACGAAACTGGCCGTCAATGCCTTTTCGTCGATCAATCTGAAAACGAGTACCGACATGGTGGTCAAGCTGGTCGACTCCAGCGGCAATGCGCTGGTGGGCAAGCCGGTGACTTTCAGCGCGCAGATCAATCCGCTGACGGTGAAGGGTGGCGGCGCCAGCCCGGCATTGACGGACAATAATGGACAGCTGGTATTGAGCTACGACGCTCAGTCCGGCACCAGCGATACGATCACCATCAAGGGCCAGGGCGACAGCTTGGTCATGCCCGTGGTGATCAATGCGGCCAATTTCACGATTAACGCCGTCACCGGCGCCAATGTAGCGTTGACAACACTGGCAACGCAGACCTGCTACGCGATCAGCGTGCACAGCGACGTGGCCGGCACGCCGCAAACGGGAAATGTCCGTTTCAGTACTTCGCGCGGTGCGATTTACCGGGATGCCGGCTGCGCCACGCCTTTGCTGGCGCCGCTGGCGCTCGTTGGCGGCAATGCCATTGCCTATGTGCAGGCTGTTGGCGGAGGCCGGACGGCGCTGACGGCCAGGAACGAGGCCACGGGCGTGTCGGTGCAGGCTGACGTGGAATTCGTCGCCCCGCTGACGCCTCAGTCAACCATTACCTTGCAGGCCGACCCTGCGGTGATCGGCGCCAATACGTCAGGCAGCACCTCCCAGCGCAGCTCCCTGCGCGCCGTCGTTCGCGATGGCACGGCGGAAAACAACCTCGTCAAGAATGCCCAGGTCGGCTTCACCATCCTGAGCGATGCCAGCGGTGGCTCCTTGAGTTCGCCGTCAGTGGTCAATACGGATGGCGACGGCATGGCCACGGTCAGCTATGTCGCCGGCCAGGCCAGTACCGGTGTCGATGGCGTGATCGTTCAGGCACAGTTGCAGGGCGTATCGACCAGCAGCGCCACGGCCAAGCTTACGGTGACGAAGAAATCGCTGTTCATCAGCGCCGGCAGCGGAAATGTGCTTGACGGCGCCGACAGCAGCACCTATCGCAAGACTTACACCGTGTTTGTGACGGACGCCGCAGGCAATCCGGTCCCTGATGTGATTATCACGGCCGCTGCCTGGCCCAAGTCGTATTACAAGGGCTATCTGCAGTTTTCCACTGCTGCAACAAGCTGGATCGTGGCGCAGCATGTGGAATGCAGGAATGAGGACCAGAATCGCAATGGCATGCTCGACGCGAACGAAGACGAGAATAAGAACGGCTTCCTCGATCCCGGCATTCCTCTCAATGTATCCACCGGAGGCAAGACCGACAGCAGCGGCACCACCACCGTCACCCTGACTTATCCACGCGACAGGGCCAACTGGCTGAATGTCGAATTGACAATTCGCGGCAACAGTTCCGGGACGGAAGCAACTTATGTCGGTTACACTTTGCTTCCGGGACTGTTCTCGGACTTCAACCGCCAGGATGTGTCTCCACCGGGCGTGATTAGTCCGTACGGGCAGGCGAATGTTTGTAGTGATTCAAAATAACTGTCGCAGCACATGCAAAATCTGTTTTTAGTAGGCCTCATGGGCGCAGGCAAAACCACGATCGGGCGCATCCTGGCCCGCAAACTGGGCTTGCGCTTTGTCGATTCCGACCACGAAATCGAGGCACGCACGGGAGCGACCATCCCGTGGATCTTTGAAATCGAGGGCGAGGCCAGCTTTCGCCGGCGCGAGGCGGAGGTCATCCGCGACCTGAGCGCCCAGGAAGGCATCGTCATGGCTACGGGCGGCGGCGCCATCCTCAACGCCGACAGCCGCGCCTACCTGAAGGAGCGGGGCACGGTCGTCTACCTGCGCGCCAGCGTCAGCAACATCCTGGCGCGCACCAGCCACGACAAGAACCGTCCCCTGCTGCAGACGGCCGACCCGCGCCGCAAGCTGGAAGAATTGACGTCACAGCGCGAGCCTCACTACATGGAAGTGGCCGACATTGTGATCGACACGGGCCGTCCTAACGTACAATCGATGGTTCAGACCATCCTGATGCAGCTGGCCAGCCTCGAATGCGAGGCGTCGCCCAACTGCGTCATTCATGCAGAGCCTTCGATGAACGAGCAATCCAAAATGTTGTTGAGCGTAGACCTCGACGAACGCAGTTATCCGATCGCCATCGGTCCCGGCTTGCTGGCCGACGCCGATGCGCTGCTGCGCCATATCAGCGGCCACAAGGTGGCCATCGTCACCAATACCACCGTCGCCCCCCTGTACCTGGGCCGCCTGCAGGCCGCGCTGGCCAGCGATGGCCGCGAAGTGATCTGCATCGTCCTGCCGGACGGCGAAGAATATAAAAACTGGGCCAGCCTGATGCAGATCTTCGACGCGCTGCTGGCCAATAAATGCGACCGCAAGACCACCCTGGTGGCGCTGGGCGGCGGCGTGATCGGCGACCTGACCGGCTATGCGGCGGCCAGCTATATGCGCGGCATCGGCTTCGTACAGGTGCCCACCACCTTGCTGGCGCAGGTCGATTCCTCCGTCGGCGGCAAGACGGGCATCAACCACCCGCTGGGCAAGAACATGATCGGCGCCTTCTACCAGCCGCGCGCCGTGATCGCCGACACCTCGACCCTGGAAACCCTGCCTGCGCGCGAGCTGTCGGCCGGTCTCGCCGAAGTGATCAAGCATGGCGCCATCATCGATGCGGCGTTTTTTGACTGGATCGAGGCGAACATGGCCAAGCTGATGGCGCGCGACAAGGGCGCCCTCGCGTATGCGATCGCCCGTTCGTGCGAAATCAAGGCCGACGTGGTGCGCCAGGACGAGCGCGAAGGCGGCTTGCGCGCCATCCTGAACTTCGGCCACACCTTCGGCCACGCCATCGAGGCGGGCCTGGGCTACGGCCACTGGCTGCACGGCGAAGCCGTCGGCTGCGGCATGGTGATGGCGGCCGACCTGTCCTGCCGCATGGGCTATATCGACCAGGCGGCCGTCGAGCGCGTGCGCGCGCTGGTGGCCGCCGCCGGCCTGCCGATCAAGGCGCCGGACCTCGGTGTCGAGCGCTGGCTGGAACTGATGGAAGTGGACAAAAAGAACGAGGGCGGCGCCATCAAGTTCATCCTGTTGAAACCGTTGGGCAGCCCGTGCATCACGTCCGCGCCGCACGAACTGGTGCTGGCCACCCTGGCCGCCGGAGTGCAATAACATGCTGCCAGAAGACTTCCTTGCTCCCTACGCAGCTCACTCGGCACAGGGACAGGGACGTCGCTTTGCCGAGGCGCCGCACGCCTCGCGCAGCCAGTTTCAGCGCGACCGCGACCGCATCATCCATTCCTCGGCCTTCCGCCGCCTCGAATACAAGACCCAGGTTTTCCTCAACCACGAGGGAGACCTGTTCCGCACGCGCCTGACGCACAGCCTGGAAGTGGCGCAAGTGGGGCGCTCCATCGCGCGCAACCTGCGCCTCAATGAAGATCTGGTGGAAGCCATCGCGCTCGCGCATGACCTGGGCCACACGCCATTCGGCCACGTGGGCCAGGACGTGCTCAATGAGTGCATGCGGGAGCATGGCGGCTTCGAACATAACCTGCAAAGCCTGCGTGTGGTCGATACCCTGGAAGAGCACTACGGCGCTTTTGATGGCTTGAACCTGATGTTCGAGACGCGCGAAGGTATATTGAAACACTGCTCGCTGGCGCATGCGCGCGAACTGGGTCCCGTGGCCCTGCGCTTCATCGACCGCACGCAACCAACGCTGGAAGCGCAGCTGACCAACCTGGCCGATGAAATCGCCTACAACAGCCACGATATCGACGATGGCCTGCGTTCCGGCCTGATCACCATCGCCCAGCTGGAAGAGGTGGAATTCTTTGGCCGCCTGTGGCGCGACGTGCAGCAGGCGTTTCCCGGCCTGTCGGGCCGGCGCGCCATCTACGAAACCCTGCGCCGCCTGATCACGGCGCTGGCCGATGATTTGATCGTCACGTCGAATGCCTTGATCCTTGACGCGGCGCCGCGCGATGTCAGCGAAGTGCGCGCCAGTGCCCCGCTGATCCGTTTTTCAGATGCCATGCGTCGCGATGCGACGGAGTTGAAACGCTTCTTGCGGGCCAATCTGTACCGCCACTACCAGGTCAACCGCATGCGCGTGAAAGCGAGCCGCATCGTGCGCGAACTGTATGACAGCTTCATGGCTGAACCGGCCCTGCTGCCGCCCGACTATCAACTCAAGGATGGCGACGTCACGCAGCAGGCGCGCAAGATCGCCGACTACATCGCGGGCATGACGGACCGCTACGCGATTCGCGAGCACCGCCGGCTGTATTCGCTCGACGAGCTCTAGGCGCATTACCCCCATTCTCCTCCTCTGTCAATTGGCATGATCATCTAGGTCTCCACCCGATCACCCCAATACCCCCGCAGCACCTTCTTTTCTATCATGGCAGCAAGTCAACAAGGGCTTGCCGCCCATAGTCAAGGAGAGTGTCATGATTGAATCGCGCCGCAGTTTTTTGCGCGCCTTGCCAGCCGTTACCATCGGGGCGGCCATCGCGCCGCTGCCCGGCAAGGCTGCCACCAAGGGCGAAGGCGGTCAGCGCTGGGCGATGGTGGTCGATGTGCAGAAATGCATCGGCTGCCAGGCGTGCACGGTCTCCTGCATCATGGAAAACGCCGTGCCGGAAAACAGCTTCCGCACCGTCGTCTCGACCTATGAAGTGAAGGAAGAGAACCGCTGCGGCACCTACATGCTGCCGCGCCTGTGCAACCACTGCGCCAATCCTCCCTGCATTCCCGTCTGTCCCGTAGGCGCCACCTTCCAGCGCAAGGATGGCGTTGTCGTCGTCGACGGCGACCGCTGCGTGGGCTGCGCCTACTGCGTGCAAGCCTGCCCGTACGACGCGCGTTTCATCAACCACGAAACGGGCAAGGCCGACAAATGCACGTTCTGCGCGCACCGCGTCGACGAAGGCTTGCTGCCTGCCTGCGTGGAAACCTGCGTCGGCGGCGCGCGCATCTTCGGCGACCTGAATGACCCGCAAAGCATGGTGCACCAGCTGCTCACCGAGAACAAGGTGAAAGTGCTGAAACCCGAACAAGGTACCCAGCCCCACGTGTTTTATCTGGGACTGGACACGCGCTTCGCTGGCCACGTCGAGGGCGAAGCGACTCTTTGGCAACCGAGCAAACACGGGAAATAAACCATGGACAGCCACATCACCGAAATTGTCAACGTCACGCGCGAAGCAGCATGGCTGCCGTGGGCGGTGCAGTATTTTTTCCTCATCGGCCTCAGTTACGGCAGCTTCATGCTGACCCTGCCGTACTTCGTCTTCGGCCGCAAGGCGTATGAGCGCCTGGGGCGCATCGCGCTGCTGGCGTCGCTCGTCTGCGGCATGACGGCGCCTGTGGCGCTGCTGGCCGACCTGCACGGGCCGGGGCGCTTCTACCACTTCTATATTTACTTCCAGCCGCAGTCGTGGATGTCGTGGGGCTCGTTCTTCATTCCGCTCTATCTGGGCTGTCTGATGCTGTACGCATGGCTGGCGCTGCGCGTGGATTTCGCCACGCGGGGCCAGGGACAGGACCGTTTAGCCTTCCTGTACCGCCTGGCCGGGCGCGGTGGTGCCGCCTCCCTGCGGGCCATCCGTATCGCCGCCGCCTTCACCTTGCTCGCCGCCTTTGTCGTGGGCCTGTACACGGGCATGGAAGTGATGGTGGTGCGCGCCCGTCCCCTGTGGTTCACGCCTTTCCTGCCGGCGCAATTTGCCGCCACTGCCTTTGTGGGGGCCATTGGCCTGGCGCTGCTGTTCAACCGCTTCCTGCCGGGCCGCGACAAGGCGCTGGAAGTGTCGCTGAACCGCGCACTGGCCCTGTCGCTGGCGCTGGTGCTGGCACTGGGCGGCGGCTGGCTGTTCGTCAGTCTCTCTGGCGTGAGCGTCAGCCACAGCATGGCATTTACCCAGGTGGCGGGCATGCTGCAATGGCAGTTCACGGCTGTCTGGGCCGTGCTGTCGTCCATCGTGCCGATGGCCCTGGCCATCTGGCGCCCGGCCACGAGTGGCCTGGTGAATGGCCTGATCGCGCTGCATAGCGCCTGGATGATGCGCTGGACGATTTTCATCGGCGGACAGACGATCCCGAAAACGGGCGCGGGCCTGTACGACTACCACCTGCCGATGGGGAACGACGGCTTGCTGGGGATCATCGGCACGGCCGGCCTGTGGATCGCGCTGCTGTTGCTGATGCTGGAATTTTTGCCATGGGCGGGGCGCGCGATCACTACACGCAGCCGTCCTGCCATGGCCACGCACTGAGGAGTTAATGATGAACGATCAAGTACACAACAACGCAAACAACGACGGCCCTGACGACGAAAACGAAAAGCGCCGCAAGCTGCTACGCTACGGCGCCATCGGCGGCGGCCTGGCCGCGTTTGCCGCCAGCTTTTCCACCACGGCAGGCCGCATGGTCGACCACGCGCTGGGTCAAGACAAGCCTGTGCAGAAACTGCACGGTAATTCTCTGCCGCCCGAGTTTTCCGTCGACACGGCCACGGGGAAATTGACGGTCAACCCGGACCAGCAAGTCAGCTACACCATGTGCATGGGCTGCACCACGTTTTGCGGCGTGCGCGTGCGCCTCGACAAGAAAAGCGGCAAGGTGTTGCGCGTGGCGGGCAATCCCTACAGTCCCATGTCGGCCGACCCGGCGCTGCCATATCAAACCTCGATCCGCGACAGCTTTGTGTCGCTCTCGCGTTTCCAGGAAAAGGGCTTGAAAGGCCGCTCGACCGCTTGCGGTCGCGGCAATGGCGTGCTGGAGCAGATGGAGTCGCCGTTTCGCGTGCTGGCGCCCATGAAACGCGTGGGACCGCGCGGCGGCGGCCAGTGGGAGCCGATCGCCTTCGATCAGCTGGTGAAGGAAGTGACGGAAGGCGGTGACTTGTTTGGCGAAGGTCACGTGCAGGGCTTGCGCGCCTTGCGCGAGCTGGAAAAGCCCATCGATCCGGCGCAGCCGGAACTGGGCCCGCAAGTCAACCAGGTGGGCCTGATGTGCAGCACGGACGACGGCCGCCTGGCGTTCGGTACGCGCTTTTTCAAGCAGTCGTACGGCAGTTTGAATTTGGTCAACCACGGCTCGTATTGTGGCGGCGCTTACCGCAGCGGCTCGGGCGCCATGTTCGGCGACATGAAGAAAATGCCGCATGCGAAAGTGGACCTGGAAAATACGGAATTTTGCATTTTTGTGGGCACGGCGCCGGGCAATGCTGGCAACCCGTTCAAGCGCCAGGGCACGCTCATAGCGAAAGCCCGCTCGGGCAAGCGCGATTTCAGCTATGTCGTCGTCGACCCCGTGCTGACGAATGCGGACAGCCTGGCAGCGGGCGACCGCAGCCGCTGGGTACCGATCAAGCCGGGCACGGATGGCGCGCTGGCCATGGCGATGATCCGCTGGATCATTGAGCAGGAACGCTATGACCGTCATTTCCTCGCGCAGCCGAATCTGAAGGTGGCGGAGGCGGCGGGCGAGGCCGCCTGGTGCAATGCCACGCATTTGATCATCAATGAGAAAGGCCATCCGCGCGACGGCCGCTACCTGCGCGCGTCCGACATCGGCGCGGTGGAGCTGGCGGAAGAAGAGCGCTACAAGGATGGCGACGCCTTCTGCGTGATCGACGCTGCCACGCAAGCCATCGTGCCGCACAACGCCGCCAAGGGCGAGGGACGGCTGTTCTTCGACGGCCCGCTGGAAGTGGCAGGCGTGCCGCTGCGCCTGAAGACGGCCATGACGATGCTGAACGAGGAAGCGCAGCGCCACAGCATGGATGAATACGCGGCCGCCTGCGGCATCCCGCGCGACATCATCGAAGGGCTGGCGCGGGAACTCACCAGCCATGGCAAGCGCGCGGCCGTCAATGCGCATGGCGGCATGATGTCGGGCGCCGGTTTCTATAACGCGTATGCGCTGGTCATGCTCAATACCCTGATCGGCAATTTGAACCGCAAGGGCGGCACGCTGGTCAATGGCGGCAGCTTCAAGGATGCGGGGCCCGGTCCGCGCTATAACCTCGAGAGTTTCGACGGCGAGATCAAGGCGGCGGGCATGCCGATCGGGCGCAATGTGCCCTATGAAAAAACCTCGGAATTCAAGCTGAAGAAGGAAGCGGGCAAGCCGTATCCGGCCAGGGCGCCGTGGTATCCGAACGCGCCCGCGCTGGCGACCGAATGGCTCACCAGTGCCATGAACGGCTACCCGTACACCTTGAAGGCGCTGATCCTGTGGAGCTGCAATCCTGTGTACGGCATCACGGGTTTGCGCGCGCAGATCGGCAAGGAGCTGGCCGATCCGAAGAAGATTCCCCTGATCGTCGCCATCGACCCCTTCATAAATGAAAGCTCGGCGTTTGCCGACTACCTGCTGCCCGATACCTTGCTGTATGAAAGCTGGGGCTGGGCCGGCGCCTGGGGTGGCATGCCCGTCAAAATGAGCACGGCGCGCTGGCCCGTGGTCGAACCGCGCGTGCAGAAAACGCCGGATGGCCAGACCATCTGCATGGAATCGTTCTTCATTGCGCTGGCCAACACGATGGCCTTGCCCGGCTTCGGGCCCGAGGCCTTGCAAGACATGGATGGCCAGCGCTTCCCCCTGCAGCGCGCGGAAGACTGGTATCTGCGCGGCGGCGCCAACATCGCCTGGCAGGGCAAGACGGCCGTGCCGGAAGCGAGCGACGACGACATCGAGCTTTCCGGCGTGGCGCGCATCCGTCCCGAACTGGAGCGCACCTTGAAGCCGGAAGAATGGCGCAAGGTGGCCTTCATGCTGGCGCGGGGAGGGCGCTACCAGAGCTATGGCGAGATGTTCGGCCTGCGCCTGCCGCCGCCGGCGAATGCCAAGGTGCCCGTGGCTCCTGCCCCGGTGGCCGATGAGACGCCGTATCCGCAGGACTGGTCCACGCACCGCTATCTGAAGCCCATGATGCTGTACAACGAGGGCCTGGGCGTGAGCAAGAACAGCTTGAGCGGCAAACGCTTCCCCGGTACGCCCGCCTGGAGAGTGGCGGCGTTTGCCGACGGCACGCCCGTGCGCAAGGCCTACCCGACCAGCGAGTGGCCATTCGAGTTGATCAGTTTTAAATCAGCGCTGCAGAACTCCTACAGCATCGGCGCGCGGCGCTTGCGCGGCATCCATCCTGACAACCCGGTTGCCGTGCATCCCGACGATGCGGCGCGTTTGAAGCTGGAAAATGGCGATGAAATTGTTCTGGAAACGCCTGGCGGCAGGGCCAGGGCCACAGTGATGCTGCGTCATGGCGTGCAGCGGGGCGTGATCGCCGTCGAACACGGATTCGGCCACAAGGAGCATGGTGCGCGCGCCCACCGTATCGGCAAGTCGCGCCAGCCCGACGAGCCGGCCATCGGCGCGGGCATCAACTTGAACGACCTGGGATTGACGGACCCGAGCCGCGGTGACAAGAACGTGTTTGTCGATCCCGTCTCGGGCACGTCGGTGCGGCAAGGACTGCCGGCGCGGATTATTCGTTGAGAAGCAGACTCGAACCTTTTACCCCAAGGTCGTAACGGCTGGGGTCAGACCCGGCGGGTCTGACCCCGGCTAAATCTCCCCGCTGGCCATCAGCAGCCGGGCTACCTCGGCTGCTGAATGCAGGCCCAGTTTTTCCATCGTGTTATGGCGGTGCACCTGCACCGTCTTGTCGCTGATGCCCAGCTCGCGGGCGATGACTTTCGAGGCTTTGCCTTCGGCCATCAGCAGCGCCACTTCGTGCTCGCGCGCAGTGAGCCTGGCCAGCGCCGATTGCGCCGTATTCGCGCTCGCGGCGCTGCGGCTTTCTTCCACGCTGCGGGCCACGGCGCGCGAGACGGCGTCCAGCAGCACCTGGTCTTTGCAGGGCTTTTCCAGAAAATCGCAGGCGCCGGCTTTCATCGTTTGCACGGCCATGGCCAGGTCGCCGTGGCCACTGAGGAAGATCACGGGCAGGGAGATGGCGTGACGCGACAGTTCCTGCTGCAGCTCCAGTCCGCTCATCAGGGGCATGCGCACGTCGAGCAGCAAGCAGCCCGGTGCATGGCCATCATAGCGCTGCAGGAAATCGCGCGCCGATTCAAACGTCTCCACTTGCCAGCCGGCCGAATCGAACAGATAGGCCAGCGAGCGGCGCATGGCGGCGTCGTCGTCGACGACAAAGATAATCGCATCGCTTTCATTCATGGTGTTTCCTTGTTTGCTTTTATGCCGGTATCTTCGGGCAGGCGGAACCAGACCGTCAAGCCCGGCGCATCGGCATTGGCGTGCGCCGACAGGCTGCCGCCGAACGATTCGATGATGCTTTTACTGAGCGACATGCCCAGGCCCAGGCCTTCTGCCTTGGTGGTAAAAAAAGGTTCGAACAGGCGTGCCATCTGCGCTGCTTGCAGGCCGCAGCCGGCGTCGCGCACGGCGACCGTGCAGGCGCCGTTTTCCCGGTGCAGTAGCACGCCGATGGCGTGCCCGGGATTGTCGTTCTCCACCTGCGCATCGAGCGCATTCTTGAGCAAATTCAGGAGCACCTGCTGCACTTGCTGCGGGTCGGCCAGCACGCGAGGGTCCGGACTGCCAGCGTCGTGGCGCCAGCTGATATTGGCTTGCGGATGGGCCGCGCGGAACAGCGCCACGGCTTGCTCCACGGCGTCGGCCAGGGCGAAGGGGGTGCTGTGTGCGGGACGCTTTTGCGCCATCGCGCGAATGTGGCGGATGATGGCTCCCGCGCGCTCGCTCTGCGTGGCGATTTCCTGCGCGCCGTCGAGCAGTGGCGCCGCGTCCAGCCGGCCCGCTGCGATGCGGCGCGCCATGCCGCGCGCGAAATTGCCGATGGCCGCCAGCGGCTGGTTCAATTCGTGCGCGATGGCGCTGGCCATCTCGCCCAGGATGGCCAGGCGCGCCGTGTGGTCGAGCGTGGCCTGGCGCTGGCGCACCTGTTCTTCCAGTGCGCGCTGCTGGTGCTGGGCGGCACGTAGTTGCTCCGTGCGCCGGCTGACCAGGTATTCCACGCGCACCGTATGCACGGCCCAGGCCACCAGCAAGGCCAGTACCAGCAGCATCCAGCCCCAGTAGCGGCGCAGTGCCGTCTCGAATGTCAGTTTGTTCAGGTAGGCGTAGGGGCCGATGCGCAATTCGCGGAACAGCTCATCGACGATCTGGTAATCGCTTGGCACCGTCCAGCTGTAGCCCCCACTGGTGCGCGGCATGGCCAGCAGGGCCAGCGCCACTTTTTTCGCCAGCGCCGGCGGCGTCTGGCGCAGGGCCACGAAGGGCCAGTCCGGATACAGCCGCGACGAGCTGGCACAGCGAAAACCGGGAATCGGGCGCGTGGTGATCACGCGCAGTTCCTCGGCGCGCACTTCCCCGCGCGCCACCATCTGTTCCAGCAAACAGGTGCGCACGATGCCGGCATCCATGCGCCCGGACCGCACGGCTTCGACGATTTGCTGCGACGGGAAACCGCTATAGCGCAGGCTGGCAAAATCGTGCGCGGGATCGATACCCGCTTCCAGCAGTTCGCGCGCGGCGATCTGGTAGCCGCCAAACGCATCGGGCGCCACCGCCATCACGTTCTTGCCCGCCAGGTCGGCCAGGTCGTGCAGCGGCGATGCATTGCGCACGACGATGGCCGAGCCGATGGCCTGGCGCGGCGAGTCCGTCCATGGCGATTCGAGCGTGGCGATGCGGCTAGCACCATCGCTGTGTTCCAGCGCCACGTAATGACCGCTGCTGGTGATGGCAAAGGCGATCGATTGCGACTGCACGGCGCGCGTCAGGCCCGCCTGGTCGTAGTCGGCCAGCACGAAGCGGATGCCGGGAACGCTGGCTTGCAGGTGGCGCGTCACGTATGACCAGTCCTGCTGCACGGCGTCGCTGCCCTTGTAGGCCAGCACGCCAATGCGGACCTCTGGCAGCTCGTCAGCCGCTTGCGCGCCGTGCAGGCACAGCGCCGCCAGCGTCAATGCGACCAGCCTGCGCACTAGAACATGCTGCGCTGCGCTGCGCGCGCATCGCCGAACAGGTCCAGCAGCAGTTTCTTGATGGGTGCGGGCAGCGGTGCGTTTGCAATTTTCGCGCCGTCGTACCAGACGTGGGTGGCTTCCCCGGCCAGCGCCAGGCGGCGCGCCAGGGTGATCCGGCAGGGGACGATGTGCAGTTTGTAGTGGGTAAATACATGCACGATGGGCAGCAGCCGTTCCTGCGTCTCGATCTCGCCGAACGGCGCCACGACGCGTGCCAGCGCCTGCTGGTCTATCTCTCGCGGTGAGCCTTCACCGGCCAGTACATGGCCATCGAGTTCGGGCAGCGACAGCAAGCCACCCCAGATGCCGGAGCCCGGGCGCTGTTCCAGCAGCACCTGGCCGTTGTCGACGATGAGCAGCATGACGGCGTGCTTTTCCGGGCTGGTTTTCTTCGGTTTTCGCACCGGTAAATCCTTGGTGCGGCCCGTGGCGTAAGCCACGCAGCGCGGTTGCAGCGGGCAGCGGCCGCAATCGGGGCTGCTGCGCGTGCACAGGGTGGCGCCGAAGTCCATCAAGCCCTGCGTGTAAGCTTCGATGCCAGTCTCCGGGAGTAGCGCTTCGGCGCGGCGCCACATGGCTTCCTCGACCCGCTTTTCGCCGGGATAGGCATCGATGCCGAAGGTGCGCGCGAAGACGCGCTTGACGTTGCCGTCCATGATGGCCGCCCGCGTGCCGCTGGAAAACGCGGAGATGGCGGCGGCCGTCGAGCGGCCGATGCCGGGCAGCTCGGCCAGCAGGGCCGGGTCGCTGGGGAAGACGCCGTCGTATTCGGCCACCACGCGCTGCGCGCATTTGTGCAGGTTGCGCGCCCGCGTGTAGTAACCGAGGCCGCTCCATTGCGCCATCACGTCTTCCACCGGTGCTTCCGCCAAATCGCGCAGGGTGGGGAAGCGTTCGAGGAAGCGCGCGTAGTAGCCCAGCACGGCCGTCACCTGCGTTTGCTGCAGCATGATTTCGGACAGCCAGATCAGGTAGGCGTCGCGCGTGTTTTGCCATGGCAGCGCGTGGCGGCCATGCTGCTTTTGCCAGGCGATGACGGTGGCGGAAAAAGTCGGGTCGATATAGTCTTCCAAAGGTGCCGCGCCCGGGGCGGGCGAGAGCGGATGCAGCAGACGTTTCATGCAGGATTCCAGTGTGGTGTTATGTTGCGCTGGCGATGCGCAAGGCAGCCAGCAATTGCGCCAGTTGCGCCTTGTCGCGTTCGAGCGCCGCCAGGCTGGCTTCGAAGCCGGCGATCTTCTGTTCCAGGCTGCCGGTGGCGTCGTGGATGCGCTGGATCGAGGCAAAGCGCAGTTTCAGCTGTTCCTTGTACTCGACGATCTGCGCTTCGAGCGGCGCCATGATGACTTTCAGCCAGGCGCTGGCGTCGTCGTTGGCGTTGGTGAAACTGCGGCGCACGCGCGAGGCGATGGTGTCGAAGAATTTCTCCATCAGCACGACCCGGCTGGTGGTCAGCAGGGTCGCCGTGCCGAACTGTTTATGGTAGACGGCTTCGATATCGGCGATCTCCTGGCGGTAGCGGGCCAGTGAAAAAGGCATCGGCAAGGCCAGCGCCAGGCCATGTTCGGTGGCGAATTTGCGGTACATCACATTCATCATCTCCGTGATCTCGGCCGTCTTGCCTTCCGAGCGGTCCAGGTTCTGGGCGATGCGTTCGAAATACTGGCGCACGGCTTCGCGCAGGCCCGTGAAAAAGCGGCTGCGCTGCATGGCGGCGCGCACGTCATCGATATCGTCGCGCACGATGTCCATGCCCAGGCTCGTATAGAGTTCCGTCGACAGGCGGGTAAATACGGCGCGCGTCGCCTGCAGCTTGAACAGGCTGCTGTCGAATTCCTTCTTTTCGATATCGATGCGCCGCATCATGTGGGCGATCACGCTCTGGTTCTTGCCGCGCAGGCTGTGCAACTCGTGCAGCTGCTCGGCGATGCCGCGCGCGCGGGCCGCCGCCTGCACCTGCTGCGCCGCTTCGATGGCGTCCAGGTCGAACGCCAGCTGGCGCCGGATGATGTCCTTGCGCGCGGGGATCAGCTCCTCGAACAGGGCCGTCTCCAGCGCCTGCAGGCGGCTTTTTTCCAGCAGCGCCGCATCGTGGTTGATCTTGCCCACCAGGGCCTTTTGCGCCGACACGGGAAACACCTGGCCAGCGTCCAGGGCCAGGAGATGCGCCACGCTGGCCTGCTGGCGCTCGATCGCCTGCGCCACCTCCAGGTCGCCGCGCAATTCATCCCACATGCTGTCGATCTTGTTGAGCACCACCAGGCGGCCGGCGCCCGCGCCGATATGGTTGCGCCAAACCTCGATGTCGCTGCGCGTGACACCCGTGTCGGCGGCCAGGATGAACAGCACCGCGTGCGCATTCGGAATCAGGTTCAAGGTCAGTTCCGGTTCCGTGCCGATGGCGTTCAGGCCCGGCGTGTCGAGGATGACGAGGCCCTGTTTCAGCAGCGGATGGGGGAAGTTGATGATGGCGTGGCGCCACATGGAGATTTCCACCTGGCCGTCCTCGTCGAGCATGGCGGGGGCATCCGCGTCTTCGGCGTCGTACAGGCCGTAGCGCGCTGCTTCTTCCACGCTGACTTTTTTCGTCAGGCTGACCTGGCGCAGGGCTTCCTGCATGTCGCCGCCCGCATCGATGTTCAGGGGCAGGACGGTCCAGGCGGCGGGCAGCTCGCGGTAGTCGCTGGTCGACAGGTTCTGCGCGCGCGTCTCGATGGGCAGCAGCCGGATCGATGGCTGCCAGGTGGCGTCGTACAGCAGCTCGGTGGGGCACATGGTGGTGCGGCCCGCGCCCGAGGGCAGGATGCGCTGGCCGTAACCGGCAAAGAAGATGGCGTTGATCAGCTCGGATTTGCCGCGCGAGAATTCCGCCACGAAGGCCACGGACAGGCGGTCGTCAGTCAGGCGGGACACACAGCGCGCCAGGCGCAGCGCGGAAGCGCCGTCGACCAGGCCCGCCGCGCTGGCGGCTTGCCGGTATGCCTGCAAGGCCGCCAGCACATCCTGGCGCCATGCGCTGTATTGTTCCAGGTCCCTGACCATCTGACTCCCTCGGTGAGTGTGCTTACTTTTGACAGCTATTTTTGGCAATTCACGCAGTAAAACGTGGAACGCTGTCCCTGCACGATTTGCCGGATCGGCGCGCCGCATACGCGACATGGCTTGCCCGTGCGGTTGTACGTGAAATACGTCTGCTGGAAGTAGCCGGACTGGCCGTTTACGCCGATGAAGTCGCGCAAGGTGCTGCCGCCTTGCACGATGGCTTCGGCCAGTACGTCGCGGATCGCCTGTGCCAGTTTCTCATAGCGCGCCAGGCCGATGCGTCGGGCCGGCGTCTTCGGGTTGATCCCCGCCCGAAACAGGCTCTCGGAACAATAGATATTGCCCACGCCGACGACGATGTCGCCCGCCATCAGTACCTGCTTGATATTGGTGCCCTTGTTGCGTGTTTTTTCGAACAGCAGCTGGCCCGTGAAGCCGCCTTCCAGCGGTTCCGTACCCAGGCCGCGCAGCAGCGCGTGGCCATCCAGCGGGCCGTCGGCCTCGTCGTGCCACAGCACGGCGCCGAAGCGGCGCGGGTCCGTCATGCGCAGCACCTGGCTGCCGCCGTCCGCATCTTCCACGACAAGGTCGAAATGATCGTGCTTTTGCGCCTCCGTCCCCGTCGGCAGCACGCGCAAATGGCCCGACATGCCCAAGTGGATGATCAGCGTGCCGTGGCGGAAGTGGATCAGCAGGTATTTACCGCGCCGCCCCGTCAGGCCGATGGTTTGCCCCGACAATTGTTCGCCCAGTGCCGGGGGGAAGGGCCAGCGCAGGCCGTCGCGGCGCAGCACGACGGCGCGCACGGCGCGGCCCTCGATGTGGGGCGCGACACCGCGCCGTGTGACTTCGACTTCTGGCAATTCTGGCATAGGACTCGAATGGTTGAAAAGCGGGTAAAAACTGGCAGCTTGCCGACGGATGGCTGGCCCGGGCACGCCATGCCGCCACGACGTATATATTTCGTTACATACGTGAAGTACGCGATAGCCGCGTTGGGCGTAGAATCAAACTTTGCCGTTTAGCCAGGATCAGCCTTTGAAAAACGCTTTCGCCATTGTAACCTTGTCCGCCCTGATGGCCACGCATGCCATGGCACAGACGCCTGTCGCCCCCGCTAATGCCGCGGCCGGCGCCTCCACGGCCGCGCCCGCCGCGCCGCAGGAGCCGGACGCCACCTCCAAGGAGGGGGCCGGCGGCGACGAGCTGCCGAAGGTCGAATTGAGCAGCGACTTGCTGTACAAGCTGACCAAGGCTGAAATGGAATTCAAGAGCGGCCAGTGGCAGGGGCCGTACGTGACGATGATGGTGGCGGCGCAGCAGACGCGCGACCCGCGCCTGGCGCGCCGCGCTTCCGAAATGGCGCTGGCTGCCAAGCAGGGCGGCGAAGCACTGGCGGCCATCCGCCTGTGGCGCGAGCTGGCGCCCGACTCGGACGAGGCGACGCAGTTCTTCCTCGGCTTCGTCGTGTTGACGGACAAGATCGAAGAAGCGGAACCGATCTTCGCCGAGCGCCTGGCTAATGCGCCAGGCGGCGCGCGCGGCGTGGCCCTGTTCCAGATGCAGCAGATCCTGTCGCGCTCGAATGACAAGCTGTATGCCTACTCGATGGTGACGCGTCTGGTGCAGCCTTACCTGGATATGTTCGAAGCGCACCTGGTGCTGGCGCAGGGCGCCCTGTCGATCGGCGAGCGTGAGCGCGCCATCGGCGAAGCGAACAAGGCGCTGGCGATCAAGCCGAACTCCGAGCTGGCCGCGCTGACCCTGGCGCAGGTGACGGGCGAACCCGAAGCGGCAGGCAAGGTGCTGGCCACTTTCCTGCAAAAGAATCCGGACGCCGTCGAAGTGCGCGGCGCGTATGCGCGCCTGCTGGTCGAGCAAAAACAACTGGAGCCGGCGCGCGATCAATTCCTGCTGCTGCTGAAAAGCCAGCCCGATAACGTGGGCGGCCTGTATGCGCTGGGCATCGTGGCGCTGCAGCTGGAAGACACGAAGGGCGCCGAGCAGTACTTCAAGCGCTTCCTGGCCGTGCTCGAAAAATCCCCTGGCGACACGCGCGATCCGTTTAAGGCACTGATGATTTTGTCGCAGATCGCCGAGACGCGCGGCGATACGGCCGGCGCTATCGCCTGGCTGGACAAGGTCGACAACAGTGCATCAAGCGGCTATGTCGAGGCGCGCTTGCGCCGCGCCCAGCTGATCGCCCGTGGCGGCAATCTCGATGCGGCCCGCAAGGCGCTGACGGAAATCGAAACGGACGATCCGGCAAGCCAGGCGCAGGTGCTGCTGGTCGACGCACAATTCCTGCGCGACGCCGGCTATGTGCAAAGCGCCTATACGGTGCTGGAAAACGCGCTGCTGCGCTTCCCCGACAATCCGGAACTGCTGTACGACTACGCCTTGCTGGCCGAGCGCCTGGATAAACTCGAACTGATGGAGGCCAGCCTGCGCCGCGTGATGGCGCTGGCGCCCGACAATCAGCATGCGTATAACGCCCTGGGCTACTCGCTGGCCGAACGGGGCATTCGCCTGCAGGAAGCCCATGCGCTGATCGAAAAAGCCTTGCAGATGGCGCCGGGCGACCCGTTCATCATGGACAGCATGGGCTGGGTGCAGTTCCGCATGGGCGACCTGGCCGCCGCGGAAAACGCGCTCCGTCGCGCCTATGCCGTGCGCAGTGATCCGGAAATCGCCGTCCACCTGGGCGAAGTGTTGTGGCAGAAGGGCGACAAGGATGAAGCGCAAAAACTGTGGCGCGATGCGCAAAGCAAGGACCCGAAAAACGAGGCGCTGAAAAGCACCCTGGCGCGCCTGAATGTCAGTCTATGAATGTTAACCCAAGGGCAAATACCGGGGTCAGATCCCGCAGGGACTGACCCCAGCATCTGCCGTTGGGTTTATAAAAATTACCATGTTAAAAAAACTCTTCCCCCTCACGCTCGTCTGCCTGGCCCTCTCGGCCTGCTCGACCCTGACTTCCCCCTTTTCTTCCGGCGCCGCGCCATCGGGCGCTGCCGTCGCCCCGTACCGCGAACAGGTGGAGCTGACGGGGCGCTTGAACGTCGTGTACCAGAAGGATGACAAGCCTGAATCGGCGACCGTCAATTTCAACTGGCAGCAGACGGCCGCGCGCACGGATGTGACGCTGTATTCGCCCGTCGGCAGCACCCTGGCCACGATCGTCGTCACGCCGCAGCAGGCCGTATTGACGCAAAGCGGCAAGGCGCCGCGCAGCGCGCCCGATGTCGATACCCTGAGCGCGCAGATGCTGGGCTGGTCCTTGCCTGTGTCGGGCTTGCGCGACTGGCTGCAAGGCTATGCCGTGGGCACCGATGGCAAGCGCTTCGTCGCTTCGCCCGCCAACGACAGCGTGACCACCAAAGACGGCTGGCGTTTGCGCTATGTGTCGTGGCAAGAAGTAGGGCAAAATGCGGGCGAAAATACACCGGGCGCCTTGCCCCAACCGCGGCGTATCGATGCCGAACGCAATGCCAGCGCGCAGGCCGATGCCGTATCGCTGCGCATCGTGCTCGATCCTGCCCCTTCCGCACCTGCACCATGACACTGACGACTCTGAACCATTGCTCGGCCCCGGCCAAGCTGAACTTATTTCTACACGTCAACGGCCGCCGCGCGGATGGCTATCATCTGCTGCAGACGGTATTCCAATTGCTCGACCATGGCGACACCTTGCACTTCGCGCTGCGCGACGATACGGCGATTGTCCGCGTGACGGCGCTGGCCGGCGTGCCGGAAGAGCAGGACCTGATCATCCGCGCCGCCAGGCTGCTGCAGGCCGAAGTGCTGCGCCGCACGGGCGCCTTGCCGCGCGGCGTCGATATCGCCATCGACAAGGTGTTGCCCATGGGCGGTGGCCTGGGAGGCGGTTCGTCCGACGCGGCCACGGCGCTGATGGCGCTGAACCGTTTGTGGCAAGCGGGGCTGACGCGCGAGGAATTGATGGCGCTGGGCTTGCCGCTGGGCGCCGATATCCCGTTTTTCATCTTTGGCGAGAATGCCTTTGCCGAAGGCGTGGGAGAGGCCTTGCAGCCCGTCGCCACGCCAGAATGCTGGTATGTGGTGATCGAGCCGGGCGTGCAAGTGCCCACCGCTGCAATTTTTTGCGCGGAAGGCTTGACGAGAAATACCGAACCCGTCACAATAGCGGACTTTTCCAGGCACCTCGCAGAAGGAAACGATGCGGGCGGGTTTGGTAAGAATGATTTACAGCAAGTAGCATGCAGTCTTTTCAAGCCGGTAGCAGATGCGGTAGAATGGCTGAGTGCTTACGGTGAGGCCAGGATGACTGGTTCCGGTGCTTGTGTTTTTAGTGCGTTTGGCAGTCAGGAAGAAGCGGATGCGGTGCTCAGCAATGTGCCACCAGTCTGGATCGCCTGGAAGGCAAAAGCGCTGAATCGGCACCCAATGTTCACGGTGTTGTAAAGCAAAGTAAGCAGCAAAAAAAGATTTTGCTTCGCGTCAAATAGTCGGTATAATACTGGCCAACATGACGGCAAGCAGTCAGTAACGTAGGGGAATCGCCAAGCTGGTTAAGGCACTGGATTTTGATTCCAGCATGCGAAGGTTCGAATCCTTCTTCCCCTGCCACCATTTCACCGTAGTCTGTCGATGCGAAGTCAGCGTCCAGTGCGGGAAAAAGCAGATATGTCGCCACGCGGCATATTCTAAACAATGACTGACCGGGCCTATGCCCGGTTAGTGCTTTTCAAGACTTCTATATCACCTCTTGGGACTCCCATGGCTTACGAAAACCTGATGGTTTTTACCGGCAACGCGAATCCAGCGTTGGCAGAGGGGGTCGCAAAAAACCTCGGCATTCCTCTCGGTAAAGCAAACGTTTCGAAATTCTCCGACGGCGAAGTAATGGTCGAGATTAACGAAAACGTGCGCGGCAAGGATGTTTTTGTTTTGCAATCCACCTGTGCTCCAACCAACGACAGCCTGATGGAAATCATGCTGATGGTTGATGCCTTGAAACGTGCTTCCGCTGGCCGCATCACCGCCGCGATTCCTTACTTCGGCTACGCCCGCCAAGATCGTCGTCCGCGCTCCGCGCGTGTGGCGATTTCGGCCAAGGTGGTGGCGAACATGCTGGAAGAAGCCGGTGTCGAGCGCGTCCTGATCATGGACTTGCACGCTGACCAGATTCAAGGTTTCTTCGATATCCCAGTCGACAATATTTACGCTTCGCCAATTTTGCTGGGTGACCTGCAAAAGAAAAACTACCAGGATTTGCTGGTGGTGTCGCCGGACGTCGGCGGTGTGGTACGTGCGCGCGCCCTGGCAAAACGCCTGGGCTGCGACCTGGCCATCATCGACAAGCGTCGTCCAAAAGCGAACGTGTCCGAAGTGATGAACATCATCGGTGAAGTCGAAGGCCGCAACTGCGTGATCATGGATGACATGGTCGACACGGCTGGCACCCTGACCAAGGCTGCCGAAGTGCTCAAAGAACGCGGCGCGAAAAAAGTCGTGGCGTATTGCACGCACGCGGTACTGTCCGGCCCGGCGATCGACCGTATTTCGGCTTCGCCACTCGATGAGCTGGTCGTGACTGACACGATCCCCCTGTCCGAAGCGGCCCTGGCCTGCGGCAAGATCCGTCAACTGACGTGCGCGCCGCTGCTGGCCGAGACGTTCAAGCGCATCATCAAGGGTGACTCCGTCATCTCGCTGTTCATCGATTAATTCGGTAAAAGCAGCAACAGACGTAATGCCTGCGGCGCGACCGGCTTTTTGCCTGTTGCGCCGCAGTGTTTTAGTTTTCGGGGTGCATTTGCGCCCATTTCCGAAGATTCCTGGTCGCGGGAATCTTCATAACACAAGGCGCAAGCCTTGTTCTTCTTGGAGTTTCACATGAAAGTTATCGCATTTAAACGCGAATTGCAAGGTTCCGGAGCGAGCCGCCGCCTGCGCATTTCCGGCCAAACCCCTGGTATCGTCTACGGTGGCGCTGAAGCCCCTGTGCTGATCTCGCTGGATCACAACGCCCTGTACCACGCGTTGAAAAAAGAAGTGTTCCACTCGTCGATCCTGGACCTGGAAATCGACGGCGTTTCCCAGCAAGTTCTGTTGCGCGACTTCCAAGTCCACGCATACAAACAACTGGTTCTGCACGCTGACTTCCAGCGCGTTGACGCTAAGCAAGCTATCCACGTGAAAGTTGCTCTGCACTTCATCAACGCTGACGTTTCCCCAGCAGTCAAACTGCATGGCGCGACCATCAGCCACGTAGCCAACGAAATCGAAGTTTCGTGCCTGCCAGGCCAACTGCCAGAATTCATCAACGTTGACCTGTCGAACATCGACGTCGGTCACTCGTTGCACATCGGCGACCTGGTCCTGCCAGCTGGCGTGACCGCTGTCACCCACGGCGCCAACCTGACCATCGCTACCGCTTCGGTACCGGCTGGCCACGTTGCTGCTGAAGCTGAAGCAGCCGCTGCTGTTGACGCCGACAAGAAGTAATTTTGCCGCCGCAGCAATGCGGTAGTTGCAAGGAAAAACCCGCCAGGTTCGCCGCGCGGGTTTTTTTCTGCCTGTTTTCACCGATAATGTTTTCTTTTTCACTGCAGACACAGCCATGCCCATACGCCTGATCGTCGGCCTCGGCAACCCGGGACCCGAATACGAACAAACCCGTCACAATGCCGGTTTCTGGCTGGTGGATAATCTTGCCAACAGCTTGCCCGGCACGCGCTTGCAGCGCGATTCGCGCTACAACGCCATGCTGGCTAAGACTTCCATCGGCGGCAACGAAGTCTGGCTGCTCGAACCGCTGACCTTCATGAACCGCTCGGGCCAGTCCGTGGGCGCGCTGGCGCGCTTCTTCAAGATCGCCGCCGATGAAGTGCTGGTGGTGCACGACGAGCTCGATCTGATGCCCGGTATTGCGCGCCTGAAAAAAGGTGGCTCGGCCGGTGGCCACAATGGCTTGAAAGACATCACGGCCGCGCTGGGCACGCAGGATTACTGGCGCTTGCGCCTGGGCATCGGCCACCCGCGCACCCTCAGCCTGCAGCAGCAGGTGGCCGACTTCGTGCTGCACCGTCCGCGCCGCGAAGACCAGGAGCTGATCGAGCAAGCCATCGACAAATCCTTGCAGGTGATGCCGCAGATCGTCGAAGGCAAGTTCGAGGCAGCGACGATGAAGTTGCATACGGCTTGAGAGTAGGGCCTGATGGCGTCACGATACGGCTGTTTTGGCGTCATTTACCCATCATCGGGCTTTTGAAGCGCGCGCGACACGGGTACAATTGACCCCTTGAAATGCAGCACACGCACTATCCCCGGAAAATGGCGAATCATCGCTCCGTTTTCCCTAACAGCACGGCAAGCACGCCGATAGACGGCGCCATGTGCTTTGATTATTAAAGGTTTTCCATGAGTCTCCAATGCGGTATCGTCGGCTTGCCGAACGTCGGCAAGTCCACCCTGTTCAATGCACTGACGAAAGCCGGCATCCCGGCTGAGAACTATCCGTTCTGCACCATCGAGCCGAACGTCGGTGTCGTTGAAGTGCCGGATCCACGCATGGATGCGCTGGCCGCCATCGTCAAGCCGGAACGCATGGTCAATGCCATCGTGGAATTCGTCGACATCGCCGGCCTGGTGGCGGGCGCGTCGAAGGGTGAGGGCCTGGGCAACCAGTTCCTGTCGCATATCCGCGAAACGGACGCCATCGTCAACGTTGTGCGCTGTTTTGAAGATGACAACGTCATCCACGTGGCCGGCAAGATCAACCCGCTCGACGATATCGAAGTCATCCAGACCGAACTGGCGCTGGCCGACATGGGCACCGTGGAAAAAGCCATCCACCGCGAAAACAAGAAAGCCCGCTCGGGCGACAAGGACGCGGCCAAGCTGCTGGCCATCATGGAACGCATGATGCCTTACCTGAACGATGCCAAGCCGGTGCGCGCCATGGGCCTCGATGCCGACGAAATGGAACTGATCAAGCCTTTGTGCCTGATCACGGCCAAGCCAGCCATGTTCGTCGCCAACGTGTCGGACACGGGCTTTACCAACAACCCGTTGCTGGACCAGCTGACGGCCTACGCGCAATCGCAAAATGCCCCTATCGTCGCCATCTGCGCGGCGCTGGAAGCGGAAATCGCCGACCTGGACGATGCCGACAAGGGCGCTTTCCTGGCAGACATGGGCATGGAAGAGCCGGGCCTGGACCGCCTGATCCGCGGCGCCTACAAGCTGCTGGGTCTGCAAACTTACTTCACCGCTGGCGTGAAGGAAGTACGCGCCTGGACCATCCATGTGGGCGACACGGCACCGCAAGCGGCCGGCGTGATCCACACCGACTTCGAACGCGGCTTCATCCGCGCGCAAACCATCGCCTATGACGACTTCATCGCCTACAAGGGTGAAGCGGGCGCCAAGGAAGCGGGCAAGATGCGCGCCGAAGGCAAGGAATACGTGGTTAAAGATGGCGACGTGCTGAACTTCTTGTTCAACGTCTAAGCTCCTCCCGACGCTATTCGCATGCCCATGCCCATGCCCATGGCTGGGCATGGAGTGTCAAAAAACCCTGCAAATCATTGATTAGCAGGGTTTTTTATTGCCCGGATAGCCAGCATGTCTGGCAGGTTGTCCGAGCGTTGCCACGTCCACAGCAGACCGATGCCGGCCGAGGTGCCACTGTTCTGGCGCAGCAGGGTGGTGGCGCTGTTGGCGGCGCCTGTGTAGTTGTCATAGCGCAAAAAAGCAAAGGCGCGCCAGTCCGGCTGCAGCCGGTAGGAACCGCCCAGGCCCAGGCACGTGAGCATCAGCCCGCTCTTCGCCGCATACGCCGGGCGCTGACCGGTGGCAAATGCGGGGCTGACGCCATAAAAGTCATCGTTGATGGCGGCATTGCCCAGTACGGCACCGGCGCTGGCATCGACATGCCATGCCTGCTGTTCGCCTTGCAGCGCATACACGAGGCGTGGCTCGAACGTGGCGCCATGGCCGGCAAGGACTGCGCAAAACCGATATCGACATCGAATCGCTCCGTGTCGAGCAGGCGCGCGCCCACGCCGGAGCGGTCGGCGCGTCATCCTTTGCCACGCTAAATCAGATAGGGAAGGGCCGGCGGCGCGTCGAGCGTTCGCTGGCGCCGGGATAGGCGGGCGTGACGGCGGTGCCGCCAAACACGCCAGCTTTTCATGATGGCAGCGGTGGTTCGACGGCGCGCGCCGGTGCCATGGCGGCGCAGAGGGCGCAGGCGGCCAGCAAGGTGCGTGCGAGGTTTATCGAGGAACTCCGCAAGGCTTGCCCACCGGCAGCGATTCGAACTCAGCAACGAAGGCCATCAGCCCCCTCCTGTGCCAGCCCAGTTCATCGCGCACGGCTTCCGCTTCCGCCCTCTTGCCCTGGCGTTCATACTGGTCGATTAGCGCCCTGTAGCTGAGGGCGCTCGATGTTTTGCTGCGCTTTGCCAGCGCAATGGCTTCGCGGAAATGAAATTCGGCCGCGTCGTAGCGGCAGGCCGCGCTGGCGGCGCGTCCCGCCTGGTGATGCAGCCGCTCCTGCCAGGCGAGGTCGCCACGGCCCAGTTCTACATTTTCGACGGCTGCCTCGTAGCTGCGCATGGCTTGCGTCCAGTCGCCCTGGCTGGCCGCTTCCCGCGCGAACTGTTCCTGCTGCGCCGCCGTGCGCAGTTCGATCTGCGTGGAGCAGGCGTTGAGCGCCAATAAGACTAGCGGCAGGATGAGGCAAGAGCGGAGGGGGGGCAATGTGGGCATGGCGCTACTGTAGCGCATGCGCATGCGCAGGCGCGCACGTTTGCGCGCTACGCATGAAATGGATATTCCCCGGGCATGGATGACATATAATTTGCACACGACTTTGTTATTTTTGACAGTACACCTCACGGGAGCATCATGTTTTCATACAAATTCCATTCTTATGCACAGCTGATGCTGGCTACCTTGCTGATGGGCTTTATCGCCGCTTCACCGGCGCGCGCGCAGCAAGCGGCCGTCAAATTGCCGAATGTGGTGATCCTGGCCACGGGCGGCACCATCGCCGGCAGCGGCGCTGACAGCACCACTACCGTGGGCTACACCTCGGCCACCGTGGGTGTCGAGCGCCTGATCGCGGCCGTGCCGGAACTGAAGAAAGTGGCGAATGTGAAAGGCGAGCAAGTGTTCCAGATCGCCAGTGAGAGCATGGGCAATAGCCACTGGCTGGCCCTGGCCAAGCGCATCAACGTGCTGCTGGCCTCGAACGATGTCGATGGCGTGGTCGTCACGCACGGCACCGACACCATCGAGGAAACGGCGTATTTCCTGAATCTGACCGTGAAAAGCCATAAACCGGTGGTGGTGGTGGGCGCCATGCGTCCGTCGACCGCCATCTCGGCTGACGGCCCCATCAACCTGTACAACGCCGTGATGCTGGCCGGCAGCAAGGAAGCCGTGGGCAAGGGCGTGCTGGTGGCATTGAATGACCAGATCAACGCCGCGCGCGAAGTCACCAAAACGAACACTTCGACGACCGACACCTTCAAGTCGCCGGAACTGGGCATGCTCGGCTACATCCAGGGCAGCAAGGCCTTCTTTTACCGCCAGTCGACGCGCAAGCACACGCTGGAATCGGAATTTGATATCAGCAAGCTCGATGCTCTGCCGCAAGTAGACATCGTGTATGGTTACGCCAATATGAACCGGGTCGGCATGGACGCTTTCATTGCCGCCGGTGCCAAGGGCATCATCCACGCGGGCGTGGGCGATGGCAGCGTGGCCGCACAAATGAAGCCGGCCCTGGTGGAAGCGCGCCAGAAGGGCGTGCTGATCGTGCGTTCCAGCCGCGTCGGCCAGGGCATCGTGGCGCGCAATGGCGAAGCCAACGACGATGAACTCGATAGTGTCGTGTCCGACACCCTGAACCCGCAAAAAGCCCGCATCCTGCTGATGCTGGCCTTGACCAAGACCAACAGTACGCAAGAAATCCAGCGTATTTTCTACACGTATTGATCCTTGTCGCGCCAGGCCAGCCTCATTGGTTGAGCCTGGCTGATTTACGCTTGCCCGCTTTGCTGCCATACTTCGCCTCTGAATAACTTCCTGGCAGAAGCAGCAACACTGTTCCTTGTCCCTTGTCCATGGCTATCCTGTCCGACATCATCCTGTATCCGATCAAATCGTGCGCCGGCATCCACTTGCAGGAGGCTGTGCTCACGCATTCCGGGCTGATGAGCGAGCACGTGTTTGACCGCGAATGGATGGTGGTGGACGTGCAAGGCCGCTTCCTGACCCAGCGCGAACATCCGCGCATGGCACTGATCGTGCCGTCCATCAAGGCCACCACGCTGGAGTTGCGCGCGCCGGGCATGCTGCGCCTGGAAATCGAGCTGGGCTTGCCGCATCCGCAACGCGCGCCCATGCTGGAGGTGCAGGTGTGGGACGATACCGTGCGCGCCTACGATTGCGACGAGGTCACGGCCACCTGGTTTTCCAACGCCATCGGCGTGCCGTGCCGCCTGGTGCGCTTTCACCCGGACGTGGTGCGCGCCACCAGCACGGAATGGACGAATGGAATTGCCGCCTCGACCATGTTTGCCGATGGCTACCCGGTGCTGATCGCCGGCAGTGCCTCGCTCGCTGACGTCAATGACAAGTTGCGCGCCGCCGGCCGCGAGGCGCTGCCGATGAATCGTTTCCGTCCCAACCTGGTCATCGGCGATATTGCAGCCTTTGAGGAAGACTACGCCGAGTTCCTGCAATTCGGCGCCACCATATTAAAACCTGTCAAGCCATGCTCGCGCTGCCCGATTCCGTCGGTGGACCAGGCTACGGGCGTGCCCGGCCCGGACCCGCTCGACGTCATGCATGGCTATCGTGCCAAGCCCGAGCTCGATGGCGCCATCTGCTTCGGCATGAGCGCCATCGTCACCGACGGCGGCGACGAGCGTATCGTGGTAGGGCAGGACATCGGTTTCGAACTGGTATTTTAAGCATGGCGCCCGTACATAAGGGTTTAAGGTTTCTATGAATCAAGCAATACCGCCGGACCCGCGCATTGCCAGCCTCGAAGCCGAAAACCAGGCCTTGCGCGCGCGCATGGCTTTCCTGCTGGAACAGGTCGAGCGCAACCACGACATCATGTGCCGCCACCAGGCGTTTGACCTGGAAATCGTCGGCGCGTCCACCTTTCCCGAATTGATCGGCACCATTTTTCGTACCTTGCCCGTGATTTCCGACCTCGACGGCGTCACTCTGAGCCTGCTCGACGAGGATGACGATATTGTGCTGGTGATGGAAAAACTGGGCGTCGATTTCAGCGCCTTTCCGCAGTTGCTGTTCGTGCATGCCGTGGCGGAGCTGGGTTTTGCTCCGCCGGCGTCCGTGGCCGAGGGGGAAGCGGCCTTGCCGCCGTTGCCGCTGCTGGGTCAGTTCGATGCACCCGTGCATGGCCCGCGCTTTCCGCAGATCGATGCTCCCCTGCGCAGCGTGGCGCTGGTGCCCTTGCTGCGCAACAAGCGCCTGATCGGCAGCCTGAACCTGGCCAGCGGCGACGTGACGCGCTTTACGCCCTCGCTGGGCACGGATTTCATCAAGCACATGGCTTCCATCATCGCTATTTGTCTGGAAAACGTGATCAGCAATGAAATGCTCAAGTACATCGGCTTGACCGATTCCCTGACGGGCGTCTATAACCGCCGCTATATCGACCGCCGGCTGCTGGAGGAAATCGCCCGCGCACGGCGCCAGAATTATTGTATTTCATGCATGTATATCGACATCGACCATTTCAAGCTGGTCAATGACACCTATGGCCACCAGGGCGGCGATGAAGTGCTGCGCGAAGTGGCCACGCGCATCCGCACGGAATTGCGCCGCTCCGATGCGCTGGGACGCTTCGGCGGCGAGGAATTTGTCGTCCTGCTGATCGACGCCGACCTCGACAGCGCGACCTTCGTTGCCGAACGCATCCGCGCCAGCATCGCCGGCACCATGTTTGACTTGCCGGGCAGCGCGCAAGCGTGGGTCAGCGTATCGATCGGCGTGGCCAGCCTTGAGGCGGACGCGGCGCTGCTACCCATCGAAACGGTGGCGCAGCAACTGGTGGCGCACGCCGACCAGGCCCTGTACCAGGCCAAGGCGGGTGGACGCAACAAGGTCATCAGCTGGCAGGCGCAGGTCGAATAATTATTTCAATAGCAAGGTTTCAGCTTTGGCCACGGCGTCGGCTGTGCCGCGCAACACCACCACGTCACCGCTGGCCAGCTGCGTCTCGGGCGTGACATCGAGGCGGCTGCGGCCGCGGCGGATGGCCGTCACAAACGCACCGCAGCCGGCTATGTTGATCGTGCTCAAAGGCAAGCCCACGCACTGCGCGCCCTCGTTGACGGTGACCGTATGCAGGCGTTCCAGTTCGGCATCGTCGCCCGCGTCGCTGGAACCGTGGAAATAGCCGCGCAAAGAGGCGTAGCGCTCCTCGCGCGCCGCCTGCACCCGGTGCACCACGCGGCGCAGGGGGACGCCCATCATGATCAGCGCGTGCGAAGCGAGCATCAGGCTGCCTTCCATCAATTCCGGCACCACTTCGGCCGCGCCCGCGCTTTTCAGCTGGTCGAGGTCGGTGTCGTCATGGCTGCGCACGATAACGGGCAAGGTCGGCGCCATTTCTTTGAGTAAATGCAATAACTTCAGTGCCGAGGGCGTGTTGGCGTAGGTAATCACGACGGTGCTGGCCCGGTAGATGCCGGCAGCCACCAGGCTTTCGCGCCGGCCCGCGTCGCCATACGAGACGTGGGCGCCGGCCAGCTGCGCTTCCTGCACCCGTTCCGGGTCCAGGTCCAGCGCGTGATATTCGATCTTTTCCTCTTCCAGCAGGGTGGCCAGGCTTTGTCCGCTGCGCCCGAAGCCGGCGATCAGTACGTGCTTCTGCGATGCCATGATGCGCGTGGCGATCTTCGTCAGGGCCAGCGATTGCATCATCCAGTCGTTGGCGGCCAGTTTCATGACGATGGCGTCGGACTTGGCGATGAGGAAGGGCGCCACCAGCATCGACAGCACCATCGAGGCCAGCACCACCTGCACGACGAACGGGTCCATCAACTTGATGCCGCCAGCCAGGTTCAGCAGCACGAAGCCGAACTCGCCCGCCTGCGCCAGTCCCAGCCCCGTACGCAGGGCCACGCCGTTGCTGGAACCGAACAGCCGGGCCAGTCCCGCGATCAGGGCAAATTTCAGCAGCACGGGGCCGCACAGCAGCAGCAAGACCAGCCACCAGTTGTCGAGTACCACGCGGATATTGAGCAGCATGCCGACGGTGATGAAGAACAGGCCCAGCAGCACGTCGCGGAAGGGCTTGATATCCTCTTCCACCTGGTGCTTGAATTCCGTCTCGGAAATGAGCATGCCGGCAACAAAAGCCCCCAAGGCCAGCGACAGCCCGGCCCGTTCCGTGATCCAGGCCGCGCCCAGCGTGATCAGCAGCAGGTTGAGCATGAACAATTCTTGCGAGCGGCGCTTGGCGACGATGGTCAGCCAGCCACGCACCAGCTTCTGGCCGATGAACAAGAGCAAAATGAGTACGATCAGGGCCTTGCCGCCTGCCCAGGCCAGGGTTTCGGCCAGGTTGTCCGAATCGCGCGTGAGGGCGGGAATCAGGATCAGCAGGGGCACCACGGCCAAGTCCTGGAATAGCAGGATGCCGATGATCTTGCGGCCGTGTTCGCTTTCCAGTTCCAGCCGTTCCGTGAGCATTTTGGACACGATGGCCGTCGATGACATGGCTAGCGCGCCGCCCAGGGCGAACGCGGCTTGCCAGCTCAGGTGGATGTAGGCGGACAGGTAGCGCCCGACGAACCAGCCGAAGACGACTGTGGCGACGATGGTGGTGACCACCTGCGCCATCCCTAAGCCGAAGACGATGCGCCGCATGGCGAGGAACTTGGGCAGAGAAAATTCGAGCCCGATGGAAAACATCAGGAAGACGACGCCGAACTCGGCCAGGGTGTGGCTGGCCTCGTTTTCCGCTGCCAGGCCCAGCGCGTGGGGACCGATGACGATGCCGACGGCCAGATAGCCCAGCATGGGCGGCAAATGCAACATTCTGAAAGCGACAACGCCCAGCACGGCGCTGCCGAGTAACATCAGGGTCAGTTCAAGCGAGGAAAACATGGGTTGCCCGGTGCGGTCAATGGAAATCGTTGTTTGTTGTGACTGGCAAGTTTTTTGCTTTCCTAATTCGTTTATACTTTGGGCATGAGTGTAACCCATGAAAAAACAATGCTGAAAGCTTTTGATCGAATTGACATGCAAGCGACGACCGAGCGCGCTGTCGCGCTGGCCCGCACCACCTTGCAGATCGAGTCCGACGCCATCGCTGCGCTGCACGCGCGCCTGGCCACGGACGACAGCGTGGGCCGCGCCGTGGCGATGTTGCTGCAATGTAAGGGGCGTGTCGTCGTCTCCGGCATCGGCAAGTCCGGCCATATCGCGCGCAAGATTGCCGCGACCCTCGCTTCCACCGGCACGCCGGCCCTGTTCGTGCATCCGGCCGAAGCGGCCCATGGCGACCTGGGCATGGTCACCTCGGACGATGCTTTTATTGCCATATCGTACTCCGGCGAATCGTCGGAATTGATGGCCATCATGCCCGTCGTCAAGCGCATGGGTGGCGTGCTCATTTCCATGACGGGTAAACCGAACTCCAGCCTGGCCCAGCTGGCCGACGTGCACCTGGATATTTCTGTTGAGAAAGAAGCCTGTCCGCTGAACCTGGCGCCCACGGCCAGCACCACCGTGACGCTGGCCCTGGGCGATGCGATCGCCGTGGCCTTGCTGGACTTGCGCGGCTTCAAGGAAGAAGATTTCGCCCGCTCACACCCGGGCGGCGCCCTGGGTCGCCGCCTGCTCACGCACGTGCATGACGTCATGCGCAGCGGCGAACGGGTGCCCAAGGTCGCCGTGGACGCTTCCTTGCTGCAGGCGCTGGAAGAAATGACGAAGAAAGGCATGGGCATGACGGCCGTCGTCGATGCGGATGACCGCCCCGTGGGCGTGTTTACCGATGGCGACTTGCGCCGCATGTTTGAGCGCGTGCAGGATTTCACGCAAGTGGCGATCCGCGACGTCATGCATGCGCAGCCGCGCAGCATTGCGCCAGAGCGCCTGGCCGTGGACGCCGTGGCCGTGATGGAGCAGTTCCGCATCAACCAGATGCTGGTCGTCGATGCCGACGGCAAGCTGGTGGGCGCCCTGCATATCCATGATCTGACGCAAGCGAAGGTGATCTGATGGACAGTGTTGCGGACAACCTGGCGCGGGCGGCCAAGGTCAAACTGATGATTTTTGACGTCGATGGCGTGCTCACCGACGGCAGCCTGCATTTCGGCCCCGATGGCGAGATGATGAAAACGTTTAATGTGTATGATGGCCTGGGCATCAAGCTGCTGCAGGAATCGGGCGTGCAGACGGCCATCATCAGTGCGCGCCGCTCGGCCATCACGGCGCGCCGCGCGCAAGACCTGGGCATTACCCATGTGCACCAGGGCGGTCACGACAAGCTGACGCCATTTCGCGAATTGCTGGCGCTGACGGGCTTGACGGAAGAGCAATGCGGCTATATCGGCGATGATGTCATCGATGCGCCCATCCTGCGCCGCGTGGGCTTTGCCGTCAGCGTGCCAGGCGGGCGTCCGGAAGTGCAGGGCCTGGCGCACCATGTGACGCAGGCTGGCGGCGGCCGCGGCGCGGTGCGCGAGATCTGTGAATTCGTGCTGCGCGCCCAGGACAACTATGCGCGCGTCATGGCGCCGTTCCTGGAATGATGCGTACCGCCTCGCCGCCAGAGACATTTGAAAGAGTGAAATCCTATGCGTAAGCCAGGAGGCGCCCATCGCTGGCGCATGATTTTTACCGTGCTGGGGGCCGTCGTCTTTGCGCTGGGCAGTTTTTGGCTGCTGGAAGTGATGAACAAGAATGCCCAGGACATCACGGCCAGCAAGCATCAGGATGAGCCAGACTATTTCATCACCAATTTCAGCCTGGTGCGCATGGACTTGACGGGCAAACCCAGCTATATCGTGTCGGGCATCAAGCTCACGCATTATCCGCTGGACGATTCATCCGATATCGACCAGCCGTTCGTGCGCAAGCTCACGCCAGGCATGCCGCCGATGAACATGAATGCGGAACTGGCGCATATCGACCAGGACAATACCCGGCTGCAACTGCACCGCAAAGTCGTGATTGACCGCGTGGCCAGTCCGAAGGCGCAGAACCTGACAGTCAAGACGGAAGCGCTGACGGTGTTCCCGGATGAGGAAAGAATGGAAACGGACGTGCCTGTCGATATCCTGACGGGCGCCTCGCGCATGAATGGCATAGGCATGAAGGCCAATAACGCCACCGGCGTGGTGGAAGTGCAGAATGCGCTGCGCATGGTCCTCCCGCCGAAACCGCGCCCGGCCGCGGCGGCAAAATGACAGAATGAAACAAGGAAACCATACTATGAAGAACATCTTGCTGTTGACCGTATTTTCTCTGACCATGATGGGCGTGGCGCATGCCGAGAAGGCCGATTCCGAGAAGGAAGCCGTCATCACGGCACGTAGCGGCCACGTCGATGACGTCAAACAGGTGCGTACGCTGACGGGCGACGTCGTGCTGGTCAAGGGTACCTTGACCATGAAGGCGGGCCGGGCCCTGATCACGGAAGATCCGCAAGGCTACCAGTTCATTACCTTCTGGGCCGATCCCGGCAAGCTGGCCACCTTCCGCCAGAAGCGCGATGGCGCGGGCGACCTGTGGGTGGAGGGCGAGGCGGAGCGCGTGGAATACAACAACAAGACGGAAGTGGTGAAACTGTTTTCCAAGGCCAAGCTGACGCGCCTGGAAGGCTCGAAAGCGACCGACGTGGCCAATGGCGCCTTCATCTCGTATGACAGCCGCAAGGAAGAATTTGCGATGGAAAATTCCAACAGCGGCACCAGCACCCCGGATGGCGGCAGCGTGCGCATGGTGATCCAGCCGAAGCCCAAGGCACCGGCGGCGGAGAAGGCGCCGGCCACGCCCGCGTCAGGAAATAAATAATGGACAATACTCGTTGCGGCAGCACCCTGATCGTTCGCGGACTGCAAAAAACCTATGGCAAGCGGCAAGTCGTGCATGATGTCTCGCTGCAAGTCGAATGCGGCGAAGTGGTGGGTTTGCTGGGCCCGAACGGCGCCGGCAAGACCACCTCGTTTTACATGATCGTCGGCCTGGTGCCGTCGGACGGCGGCACCATCGATATCAGCGGCGTGGATATTTCCCGCCTGCCCATCCACCGCCGCGCGCAGATGGGCCTGTCGTATCTGCCGCAGGAAGCGTCCGTGTTTCGCAAGCTGACGGTGGAGGACAATATCCGCGCCGTACTGGAAATCCAGACCGTCGAAGGCCGTCCCCTGAAGAAGGCCGAGATCGAGGAGCGCCTGGATAAATTGCTGGCCGACCTGCAGATTGAAAAGTTGCGCGAGAACCAGGCGCTGTCCCTGTCGGGTGGCGAGCGGCGCCGCGTGGAAATCGCCCGCGCGCTGGCCACCGACCCGCGTTTCGTGCTGCTCGACGAGCCGTTCGCCGGTGTCGACCCTATCGCCGTGATCGAGATCCAGCGTATCGTGCGCTTCTTGAAGGAACGCAATATCGGCGTCCTGATCACCGATCATAATGTGCGCGAGACGCTGGGTATCTGTGACCGTGCCTACATCATCAACCAGGGCTCGGTGCTGGCGTCGGGACGCCCCGACGACATCATCGCGAACGAGTCGGTACGCCGGGTCTATCTGGGCGAACACTTCCGTATGTGAGCCAATGAAACAATCATTGCAGCTGCGCACTTCGCAGCACCTGGCACTGACGCCGCAGTTGCAGCAATCGATACGCCTGTTGCAATTGTCTACCCTGGAATTGCACCAGGAGCTGGAGCAGCTGCTGACAGACAATCCCTTGCTTGAGCGCCTCGACGATCCGCTCGACCGTTCGCTGCGCCTGCTGTCCGACGGCGCCTTGAGTTCCACGGCCGCGCCGGCCGAAGCACCGCCCCAGCCGCCAGGCCAGGAGGCACCCGCCGCGCCGGCCGAAGCGGAAACCTTTGATGGCGAGGCTGGCGACAGCCCTGCCGCAGCCGATGGCGGCGACAGCGACTGGAGCGAGGCGAGCCGCGGCAAGGCGCCCGACGACGAAGATTCCCGTCCGCAACTTGAAGCCCACCACTGCACCCTGCGCGAACACTTGATGGAGCAGATGCGCGTGACGGTGCTCGAATTGCGCGACCGCGCGCTGGTCGAGCTGATCATTGACGCGCTCGACGACAATGGCTACCTGGAAGAGTCGCTCGACGACATCCTGGCGCGTTTGCCGCAAGAGCTGGAAATCGACGCCGACGAGATGCGCACGGCGTTGTCCCTGCTGCAAAGTTTCGATCCGCCCGGCGTGGGCGCGCGCAATGCATCCGAATGCCTGGCGCTGCAAATCAAGCGCTTGCCGCACATCGCCATGGTGACGCGGCGCATGGCCCTCGTTATCGTGGAAAAGCACCTGACCTGGTTTGCCCAACGCGATTTCAACAAGCTGAAAAAAGCCCTCGATTGCGACGATGAAGACTTGCGCGAAGCGCAGACCGTGATTCGCCAGTGCAATCCGCATCCGGGTGCCGTCTTCGCTTCGGACGTGTCCGATTACGTGGTGCCCGACGTCCTCGTCAAGCGCGCGCGCAATGGCTGGCAAGTCACCCTGAACAACGATGTCATGCCGCGCCTGCGCGTCAATGCCATGTACGCCAACTTGTTGAAGCAGGGCAAAGGCGAGGGCGCCATGGGCGCACAGTTGCAGGAAGCCAAATGGCTGATCAAGAATATGCGCCAGCGTTTCGACACGATCTTGCGCGTGGCGCAGGCGATAGTAGAAAGACAAAAGAACTTTTTCTCGCATGGGGCCGTTGCCATGCGTCCCCTTGTGCTCCGTGAAATAGCTGATACACTGGGTTTACACGAGAGTACTATCTCGCGGGTAACAACTCAAAAGTACATGCTCACCCCGCATGGCATGTTCGAGTTGAAATATTTCTTTGGTAGCCACGTCGCCACCGAAGCGGGGGGCGAAGCGTCATCGACGGCGATACGGGCATTGATCGTGCAACTAACAGGAGCAGAAGACCCTAAAAATCCTTTATCCGACAGTAAGATTGCGGACATGCTGGGGGAACAAGGCATGGTGATTGCGCGACGTACTGTTGCCAAATACCGGGAAGCGTTGAAAATTCCGCCAGTGAGCCTGCGTAAGTGTTTGTAAGTTTTTTTCGGTTCCTCTGCGGGCCGGAGTCAATAGACCGCACGAACCCGATCATCTTTAGGAGTGTGTATGAATCTCACCATCAGCGGACATCATCTCGAAGTCACACCAGCCATTCGTGAATACGTACAAACGAAGCTGGAGCGCGTGAAACGTCATTTCGATCAAGTCATCGATATTGCCGTGATTCTGACCGTGGATAACCTCAAAGAGAAAGAAAAACGTCAAAAGGCCGAAGTCAATTTGCGCCTGAGTGGAAAAACTGTCTATGTGGAAAGTCTGGCGCACGACCTGTATGCCGCCATCGATATCCTGATCGACAAACTGGACAGGCAAGTGATGAAGTACAAAACCAAAGTGCAAGGGCACGGTAAAGAGGCGATCAAGCATCTGCCAGACAACTCAGAGGAAGATGCCGTCGTCGCCGTCTAAGGCCACCCGCTTCCAGCAGTTGTGATCAACTAAGGGCGCACATCTTGCGCCCTTTTTTGCGCCCCGATCTTTTGAGCGCAATCTTCCCCGCGCAGGCGCTAGAATGTTCGCACTTTCACTTCTTTCCTGCCTGCCATGAGCGATTTCGTCCAGACCTCCATCCGCAACCGCACGGGCCACATCGTGCTCGACCGCCCGAAAGCCTTGAATTCCCTGTCGCTGGAGATGGTGCGCGCCTTGAGCGTGGCCCTGCTGGCCTGGCGCGACGATCCGCAGGTGGACGCCGTGGTGATCCGCTCCAGTAGTGAAAAAGCCCTGTGTGCCGGTGGTGACATCCGTTTCTTTTACGATGCGGGCCTGGCCACGCCACAAGGCGGCAGTGCATTGCTGGAAGATTTCTTTACGGAAGAATACGCCTTAAATCATTTGATTCATTTCTATCCAAAACCGTATATTGCCGTGATGGATGGCGTGGTGATGGGCGGCGGCATGGGCGTGGCGCAAGCCGGGCCTGGCAACCGCCTGCGCCTCGTCACGGGCCGCACGCGCATGGCCATGCCGGAAGTCAATATCGGTTTGTTTCCCGATGTGGGCGGCAGTTATTTCCTGTCCCGCCTGGCCGGCCAGCTGGGCCTGTACCTGGGCTTGACGGGCTTGACGATCAACGCGGCCGATGCCCTGTACACGGGCCTGGCCGATGTCTACCTGCCTGAGGCGCAGATGGGGGCGCTGCTGGCCCTGTTCGAATCGACGCCTGGTGAGGGTTTGCCGGTGGCCATCAAGACCCTGGCTGCACCGTTTCAGGCCGAGGCGGGGGCTTCTCCTCTGGCCACGGCGCGCGCGGCGCTGGATCGCCATTTCGGCGCCGGCTCCGTGGCCGCGATCATGGCTTCGCTGGCGCAGGACGACAGCGCGTTCGCCGGCAAGGCGCTGGCGGCCATGCGCCTGCGTTCGCCGCTGATGATGTCGGTGACCCTGGAATTGCTGCAGCGGGGCGCCCATCTGGGCGTGGCCGATTGCCTGCGCATGGAGCGCAGCGTGGTGCGCCACAACTTCGAGCATGGCGAAGTGCTCGAAGGCGTGCGCGCGCTGGTGGTCGACAAGGACAATGCTCCGCGCTGGCAGCCTGCCAGCCTGGACGAGGTCGATGCGGCCATGGTGGCGCGCTTCTTTGCCCCCGTCTGGCCAGCGCAAGCGCATCCGCTGCGCCATCTGGATTAGCTAGCTACGTTCGCGGTGGCGTAGCACGACCCGTTCATTCGGGCTGAAATACTGCGCCAGCCGTTCCGCCATGTACACGGAGCGGTGCTGGCCACCCGTGCAGCCCAGCGCCACCGTCAGGTAGCTGCGGTTGTCGGACTTAAATGATGGCAACCATTTCTCGATGAAGGCGCGGATGTCGGCCAGCAGTTCCAGCGCACTGGGCTGCGCATCGAGGAAGGCGATGACGGGTGCGTCGCGTCCGTCGAGCGGGCGCAGCGCCAGGTCGTAATAGGGATTGGGCAAGGCCCGCACGTCGAAGACGAAATCGGCGTCCAGCGGCACGCCCAGCTTGAAGGCGAACGATTCGAAGAACAGGGTCAGCGGTGCGCGTTCGGAGGCGACGATATCCTTGATCCAGGCGCGTAATTTGTTGGCGCTCAGTTCCGAGGTGTCGATCACATGGCCCAGCTGTTCGATGGCAGACAGGCGTTCGCGCTCTTCCGTGATGCATTCGATCAGGGTGCGGCGGCTGGCTGGATTCTGATTCGGACGCAATTCGTGCGACAGAGGATGGCTGCGCCGTGTTTCGGAGAAACGCGCCACCAGTGAATGCGTGGTCGCCGTCAAGAACATGACTTTGACGTCGTGCCCCTGGTCGCGCAGCAGCGCCACATTGTGCGGCAGGCTGGTCAGGGACTCGGCACTGCGCGCATCGACGGCGACGGCCAGTTGCGGTGCCCCTTCGTCGAGCAAGGTTTGCACCAGGCTGGGCAGCAAGGCCGGTGGCAGGTTGTCGACACAATAATAGCCGGTATCTTCCAGCACATTGAGCGCGACGGATTTACCGGAGCCGGATATTCCGGTGATAAGGACGATATGCATAGCACGATCATACAATAAAGAGCGGCGCTACGCTCCCGAGGCAACTATCTTTACAAATTATTGCAATTTTGACTGTAGTGCTGGTTCAGCAAAATTCTGGGTGTAGCAGGGAATTCACGCAGCACAGCTGCGTGCCTGCGCAACGGTTCGCCCTTGCAAGGGTGAACTCCACTGCAGACTAGTCACCGCTCATTGCCAATCTCTGGTGTAGCAGGGGTTTCGGAGAGCCTTGCTCTCCGCCTGCGTAACGGTTCACCCTTGTAAGGGCGAACTCCTTGGCAACATTAATCGCCACTCATGGCGAGTCGTTGGTGGAGCAGGGGTTTCGGAGAGCCTTGCTCTCCGCCTGCGTAACGGTTCACCCATGCATGGGTGAACTCCTTGCAACGCTAATCGCCGCTCATTGCCAAACGTTGCCGTTCCATGAACTCTTGCAAGGTATCGATGCCGCGCAGTTGCAAGATGGTATTGCGCACGGCCGCTTCCAGCAGCACGGCGATGTTGCGGCCGGCGGCGACGGGGATGACGACCTTGCGCACGGGCAAGCCGAGCACGTCTTCCGTGGGGAACAGGAAAGGCAGGCGCTCGACTTCTTCTTCCAGCGCGTTGCGGCGCACCAGGTGCACGATCAGTTTCAAGCGCATCTTGCGGCGCACAGCCGTTTCGCCAAAGATGGCCTTGATATCGAGCAAGCCCAGGCCCCGCACTTCCAGCAGGTTTTGCAGCAGGGGCGGGCAGCGGCCTTCGATCATGTTCGGCGCGATGCGCGAGAATTCCACGGCGTCGTCGGCCACCAGGCCGTGGCTGCGCGAAATCAGTTCCAGGCCCAGCTCGCTCTTGCCCAGGCCGGAATCGCCCGTGATCAGCACGCCGACGCCCAGCACGTCCATGAACACGCCATGCATGATGATGCGCTGCGCCAGCTTTTTCGACAGGTAGACGCGCAGGAAGTCGATCACTTGCGCAGCAGGCAGCGGGGTGGAGAACAGGGGAATGTTTTGCTCGTCGCAGATGGCGAGGATGTCGGGCGGGGTTTCCAGCCCCTGCGCGATGATCAGCGCGGGCGGGCCGCCAGCGATCAGTTCACCAATCACGTGGGTGCGCGTATTGACCTTCAGGCGCTGGTAGTAATTGATTTCCTGGTGGCCGAAGACCTGGATGCGGCCCGGATGGATCAGGTTCAAGTGGCCCACCTGGTCGGCGGCCGACGAAACGTCGCCCGAGATCAGGCGCTCGCCGCCGGGGAAGCCGGCGAACCAGCCCAGTTGCAGACTTTCACGATTATCGTCGTACAGGCGTTGTATCGTCAGCGGCGTTTGCAACATGGCAGTCTTCTTCAGGAGTGGAGGAATACCTGAAGTTTAACCCGCCGCTTGCAGACTGGGTTGCCAATTGACGATGCGCGAATGCACGGATTTCGGTTCCGGATCCGTGGCCAGCGCCGTGCGGAAGGCATCGTCGGAAAACATTTCGGCGATTTCCGACAGGATTTCCAGATGTTGCTGGGTGACATGATCGGGAATCAGCAGGAAAAACAGCAGATTGACGGGCTTGCCATCGGGTGACTCGAACGGAATCGGTTCGGCCAGGCGCACGAAGGCGCCCAGCGGCGATTTCAGGGTTTTGCTGCCCTTGACTCTGCCATGCGGCACGGCTACGCCATGGCCCAGGCCTGTCGAGCCCAGGCGTTCGCGGGCAAACAGGTTGTCCGAGACGGTAGAGCGGGCGATGCCGTAATTGTTTTCGAAGATCAGGCCGGCTTGCTCGAAGGCGCGCTTTTTACTGGAGACTTCCAGGTCCAGCAGGACGTTTTCGAGGGATAGTATTTTGCTAAGATTAGTCATGACACTCAATGAAATGGTGCAATGCGCAGAGGGCTTGCGAGCCGAATTATAGGCCTGTTTCTGCGGCCTGTAACGCCAATTCTCAACAGTATACGCCCGCTGCGGGCGCAGTGGGCGCTACAGCCCATGTCGCCATCGTTTTGGTAAAATACCAACACTGGGGGTGTATCGGCTATTTCTTGATTAAAAACACGCGGCGCGCCGGTTTTTCCGCCGCCGAATGCTGATTTTCCGATTTTTCAGCGTCTTTGACATGCTCTGGAGCACTACTGTAACGTTGTTTTAAAACACGCCAACATTCCTGTTGGCATGCTTTCAAGGTGTTGCGCGGTGTTACTGGCGCGCATTACGCAGATTGCCCGGCATCGCGCCCGTGCTGTAGTTGCTGCGCCACGGATTGATATCGAGTCCGCCGCGGCGCGTATAGCGCGCATACACGGACAATTTTTGCGGCTTGCACTGGCGCAAGATATCGACAAAGATGCGCTCCACGCATTGTTCGTGGAATTCATTGTGTTCGCGAAAACCAATCAGGTAGCGCAGCAGGCTTTCCTGGTCGATCTGTGGTCCTGCGTACGCGATCTGCACGCTGCCCCAGTCCGGCTGGCCCGTCACCAGGCAATTCGATTTCAACAGGTGCGAGATGAGTTTTTCTTCCACCGGTGCTGCGTCCAGCGCCGCTTTCAAGAGTTGCGGCGAAGGCGAGTATTGGGTGATTTCCAGGTCCAGGCGATCGAGCAGCACGCCATCGAATTCGCCCATTTTGAGCTTGCCGAAATCTTCCTGCAAGGTCAGTTCCACTTGTACGGGCGCGCCAAAGCCGTTCGACAAATCCTGCTTGAGCAGGGCCAGCAGCGCATCCGGGCTGTCCAGTTTGGTCTGGTTGAACGAGTTCAGGTACAGCTTGAACGATTTCGATTCGATGATGTTCGGAGAATCGGCCGGCGCGCTGACCTTGGCAATGGCCACTTGCGGCTTGCCGCGCTGGTTCAGCCACGACAGTTCGTAGGCATTCCAGATATCGAGGCCAAAGAACGGCAGTGTGCCGTGCAGTTCCAGTTCATCGCGCTTGCCCTGGCGGGGAATCGGGAACAGCAGTTCCGGTGCGTAATCGCTGCGGTAGGCCGAGCTTTTGCCCAAGGGCGACAGTTCGGCGAGGTCGTTGGTGGTGGTCATGGTCGTGTGGCGTGAATTCAGTCAAGCACGCATGGTAGCCTATTTCACCCCAGTGCAAATACCGGGGTGAATTCGCCATTTACCCTAAAAACAATTTATAGACAGGATTACTGCTTTCATCCCAGTAACGATAGCCCAAGGTATCGAGGAAGCGGGCGAATTCTCCCATCTCATCGGGCGGCACTTGCAAGCCGATCAGGATGCGGCCCACGTCGCCGCCCTGGCTGCGGTAATGACAAAGGGAAATATTCCAGTTCGGCGCCATGCTGTCGAGGAAGCGCATCAGCGCACCGGGGCGCTCGGGAAATTCAAAGCGGTACAGCAGCTCATCCTGGGCCAGCCGGCTCTTGCCACCGACCAGATGGCGGATGTGCGACTTGGCCAGCTCGTCGTGGGTCAGGTCGAGCGTCTTGAATTCGTGTTCCTCGAAAGTTTTCGCCAGCACGCTCGATTCATGCCGGTCGGCAATTTGAATGCCGACGAACACGTGCGCGGCTTTTTCATCGCTGATGCGGTAGTTAAATTCCGTCACGTTGCGCGCGCCGATGAGCGAGCAGAAGCGCTTGAAGCTGCCCCGCTGTTCGCGCATGGTGACGGCAAACACGGCTTCGCGGAACTCGCCCAGCTCGGCACGCTCGGCGACGAAGCGCAGACGGTCGAAATTCATGTTGGCGCCGCAGGCAATAGTGACCAGCGTCTGGTTGACGATGGGGTGCTTGCTCAGGCTGGCCCGCTCCACGTAGGCCTTGGCGCCCGCGATGGCCAGTGCGCCGGCCGGTTCGAGGATGGAGCGCGTATCCGTAAACACATCTTTGATGGCGGCGCAGATGGCGTCCGTGTCGACGATGATGATGTCATCGACATATTGCTGCGCCAGGCGGAAGGTTTCCTCGCCCACCAGGCGTACGGCCGTACCGTCCGAAAACAGGCCCACGTCGGGCAGGGTGACCCGTTCGCCCGCTTTCAGCGAGCGCGCCATGGCGTCCGAATCGACCGTTTGCACGCCGATGATCTTGATGTCGGGGCGAATCTGTTTCACGTAGGCCGCTACACCGGCGATCAGGCCGCCGCCGCCGATGGCCACGAAGATGGCGTGGATGGGGCCGGAATGCTGGCGCAGGATTTCCATGCCGATCGTGCCCTGGCCTGCGATCACGTCCGGATCGTCGAACGGGTGCACGAAGGTCAGCTTCTGTTCTTTTTCCAGGGTCAGCGCGTGGTTATAGGCATCCGTGTAGGACTCGCCGTGCAGCACGATTTCCACATGCACGCCACCGCGCGCCTTGACGGCGTCGATCTTGACGGGGGGCGTGGTGGTAGGCATGACGATGACGGCGCGGCAGCCCATGCGCGCGGCTGACAGGGCCACGCCCTGGGCATGGTTGCCGGCCGAGGCGCAAATGACGCCGCGCTTGCGTTCCGCATCGCTGAGCTGGGCCATCTTGTTGTAGGCGCCGCGAATCTTGAAGCTGAACACGCTTTGCATGTCTTCGCGTTTGAAGTAAATCTGGTTGTTCAGGCGCTGCGACAGGGCAGGGGCCAGTTCCAGCGGCGTTTCGTTGGCGACGTCATAGACGCGGGCGGTCAGGATTTTCTTGAGGTAGTCGATGTTCATAGTCTGCTAGCAAGTGATTCTGGGCCAGAAAGGGTCTGGAGCGTGTCGGTCGATAGCGGCGGCGCCGCGGCGGATAGCCTGGCGACAATCATGCTCTGTGGAACTGCGGGCGGGTATGCCTTTGCCGGCCGGCGCGGATTGTGCGGCGTCCAGGCTGCGCTTCATTATAATGGAGAGCCTTACTGCATCGCGAAGTGTTCCATGATCGAATCCGCAATCGCCTGGCTGCTGCAGCTGATCGCAGCACCGGAAGTCGGGCTGACATCGATCTTTCTGATCAGCTTTATTTCCGCCACCTTGCTGCCGCTCGGCTCGGAACCGGCCGTGTTTGCCGTCATCAAGGCCAATCCCGCGCTGTTCTGGGCCGCCATCGGCGTCGCCACCCTGGGCAATACTTTGGGCGGCATCGTCGACTACTGGCTCGGCTACCGTGCCAAGCAGGCGTTCGCCAAGGAACGCGACACGCGCTGGTTCCGCTGGCTGGCCCGCTATGGCGCCAAGACCATGCTGCTGGCCTGGCTGCCCATCGTGGGCGACCCCCTTTGCACGCTGGCGGGCTGGCTCAAGCTGCCATTCTGGCCCAGCGTAGCCTACATGGCCATCGGCAAGTGCGCGCGCTACCTGACCATGACGGGCTTGCTGTTGTACGTGCCCGATGGCGTATGGCACAGGATTGGACAAATGCTGGCGTAAGCGGCAGGCAAACGGGCGGAATGCAACGCCGATTTGCCCTATTTTTGGGCAGTTCGATAGTTTGAAGCAAAGTCTGATTATTGGCATTTCCACGTAAAAAAATCATAAAAACTGAATTTTTATTCATGCAAAAGTAGGCTTTTCCATATTTGCTATGGTGGCAGATGAGGTGCTTAAACCTTAGGCGGGCTAAGGCTGTTCCCGCATGCTGCGGCGCAATAAGATAAAATGGTCCTTTAGGGTCCAGTCGACATCGTCACCACACTCCATGAACGCTCCCGCACAACTCCAAGCTTTACTGGCAGAAACGCCAAATGGTCCCGCAGCAAGCCGCCTGCGCGAAATCCCATATAACTACACGTCGTTTTCCGATCGCGAGATCGTCATACGCCTGTTGGGGGAGGACTCCTGGCGCCTGCTCGACGAGCTGCGAGGCGCTCGCCAGACGGGCCGTTCGGCCCGCATGCTGTACGAGGTGCTGGGCGACATCTGGGTGGTGCGCCGTAACCCCTACCTGCAGGATGACTTGCTCGATAACCCGAAGCGCCGCCAGGGTTTGATCGATGCCTTGCATCACCGCCTGGCCGAAGTCGACAAGCGCCGCTTGTCCATCGATGCGGCCGGCGGCGATGTGGCCGTCAGTGGCGAAACGCCGGAAGTGGCGCAGACGCGCAGCAACAATGTCGAGCTGCTGCTGAAAGCAGCCAGCAAGGCTGTGGCCGACTTCGGCGACGAATTCCGCAAGACCTACGATTTGCGCAAGCGCACGGTCAAGGTGCTGGGCCGCTACACGGAAAAACACAATGTGCGCTTCGATGGCATGACGCGCGTGTCGCACGTGACCGACGCCACCGACTGGCGCGTCGAATACCCGTTCGTCGTGCTCACGCCCGACACGGAAGAGGAAATGGCCGGCCTGGTAAAGGGCTGTATCGAGCTGGGGCTGACCATCATCCCGCGCGGCGGCGGCACCGGCTACACGGGCGGCGCGATTCCCCTGACGCCGATGTCGGCCGTCATCAACACCGAAAAACTCATTACCCTGGGCGCCGTCGAAATGACGGTCTTGCCTGGATTGAGCCACGAATACGCGACGATCAATTCGGGCGCGGGCGTGATCACGAACAAGGTCTCGGAAGCGGCCGAAAAGGCCGGTTTCGTGTTTGCCGTCGACCCGACCTCGGCGCACGCCTCTTGCATCGGCGGCAACGTCGCCATGAATGCGGGCGGCAAGAAAGCCGTGCTGTGGGGCACGGCGCTGGACAACCTGGCTTCGTGGCGCATGGTCGACCCGAATGGCGACTGGCTCGACGTCACGCGTCTCGACCATAACCTGGGCAAGATCCACGATATCGCGCTGGCACGTTTCCAGTTGGAATGGCGTCACCCGAGCACGCGTGACGCGACCAAGCCGAACGCACCATTCAAGACGGAAATCCTGGAAATTCCTGGCCGCAAGTTCCGCAAGGAGGGCCTGGGCAAGGATGTGACGGACAAATTCCTCGCCGGTTTGCCGGGCATCCAGAAAGAGGGCTGTGACGGTCTCATCACGTCGGCGCGCTGGATTCTGCACAAGATGCCGAAATTCGCCCGCACCGTCTGCCTGGAATTCTTTGGTCAGGCGCGCGACGCGATCCCGTCGATCGTGGAAATCAAGGATTACCTCGATGGCTTGCCCGCCAAGGGCGAGCAATACACGAGCATCCGCCTGGCGGGCCTGGAGCATCTGGACGAGCGCTACCTGCGCGCCGTCGGCTACGCCACCAAGTCGAAGCGGGGCGTGCTGCCGAAGATGGCCCTGTTTGGCGACATCGTCGGCGACGATGAAAATGCCGTCGCGCAAGCGGCGTCGGAAGTGGTGCGCATCGCTAACACCCGCGTGGGTGAAGGCTTCGTTGCCGTCAGCCCCGAAGCACGCAAGAAATTCTGGCTCGACCGCGCCCGCACGGCGGCGATCGCCAAGCACACCAATGCGTTCAAGATTAATGAAGACGTGGTGATTCCCCTGAATCGCATGGGCGAATACACGGATGGCATCGAGCGCATCAATATCGAACTGTCGATCAAGAACAAGCTGCAACTGGCCGATGCCCTCAGTGAATTCTTTGCCAAGGGTAACTTGCCAATTGGCAAGAGCGACGATGCGTCGGACGATCGGGTCGACGACGCTGAAATGCTGGGCGACCGCGCCGAGCAGGCGCAGCAGTTGCTGGCGCAAGTCACGGCACGCTGGACGTATCTGCTGGCCCAACTGGACCGTCCGCTGGCCGACGTGAAGGGTGAGCTGGCCGAGCTGGGCATGGAGCGCTTGCTGCCCGTGTTCGATGCACGCCTGGAAACGCAGCCGACCGCCACCCTGTTCGACGTGGTGCAGGACCGCACCGTGCGCGTGACCTGGAAGCAAGAGATCCGCGCGCAGCTGCGCCAGATCTTCAATGGCGCGGCTTTTAAACTGATCCTCGACGAGGCGACCGCCATCCACGCGCGCATCCTGCGTAGCCGCGTATTTGTCGCGCTGCACATGCATGCGGGCGATGGCAACGTGCATACAAACTTGCCCGTCAACTCGGACAATTACGAAATGCTGCAGGACGCCCACCAGGCCGTGGGCCGCATCATGATCCTGGCCCGCTCGCTGAATGGCGTCATTTCCGGCGAACACGGTATCGGCATCACCAAGCTGGAATTTTTGACGGAAGAAGAGATCGGCGAATTCCGCAGCTACAAGCAGCGCATCGACCCGGAAGGCCGTTTCAACAAGGGCAAATTGCTGAACCTGCCGGGCATGGGCGCCGACTTGCGTAATGCCTACACGCCATCGTTCGGCCTGATGGGCCATGAGTCCTTGATCATGCAGCAAAGCGATATCGGCGCCATCGCCGACAGCGTCAAGGATTGCTTACGCTGCGGCAAGTGCAAGCCCGTCTGCTCGACCCACGTGCCGCGCGCCAATTTGCTGTACTCGCCGCGCGATAAAATCCTGGCGACCTCGTCCCTGATCGAAGCCTTCCTGTACGAAGAGCAGACGCGGCGCGGTATTTCCATCAAACATTGGGAAGAGTTTGAAGACGTGGCCGACCACTGCACGGTGTGCCATAAATGCGTCACGCCTTGCCCGGTCAACATCGACTTCGGCGACGTGTCGATGAACATGCGCAATTTGCTGCGCAAGATGGACAAGAAGAGCTTTAATCCGGGCACCAAGGCGACGATGCTGTTCCTCAACGCCACCGATCCCGTGACCATCAACGCCACGCGCAAGGTCATGATCGGCTGGGGTTACAAGGCGCAGCGCCTGGGCCACGATCTGCTGAAGAAGTTTGCCAAGAAGCAAACCAAGGCGCCGCCGCCATCGACAGGCAAGCCGCCCGTCAAAGCGCAGGTGATCCATTTCATCAATAAAAAGATGCCGGGCAACTTGCCGAAGAAAACGGCGCGCGCGCTGCTCGACATCGAAGATGACAAGGTCATCCCGATCATCCGCAATCCGAAGACGACCACGGCCGATACGGAAGCCGTGTTTTACTTCCCCGGTTGTGGTTCGGAACGGTTGTTCTCGCAAGTGGGCCTGGCCACGCAAGCGATGCTGTGGGAAGTGGGCGTGCAGACGGTCTTGCCGCCTGGCTACCTGTGCTGCGGTTATCCGCAGCGGGGCGCGGGCGAGTTCGACAAGGCCGAGAAAATGATGACGGATAACCGCGTCTTGTTCCACCGCATGGCCAACACGCTCAATTACCTGGACATCAAGACGGTGCTCGTGTCATGCGGCACTTGCTATGACCAACTGGCAACGTACCAGTTTGAAAAGATTTTCCCCGGCTGCCGCATCATGGATATCCATGAGTATTTGCTGGAGAAAAACGTCAAGCTGGAAGGCGTCAACGGCACGCGTTATATGTACCACGAACCTTGCCACAATCCGATGAAGTTGCAGGAATCGGGCAAGACCATCAATTCCCTGATCAGCACGGTAGACAACGTGAAGATCGAGAAAAATGACCGTTGCTGCGGCGAATCGGGTTCCCTGGCTGTCACGCGCCCCGACATTTCCACGCAAGTACGTTTCCGCAAGGAAGAGGAGATGGTCAAGGGCGCCGACAAGCTGCGCGGCGATGGGTTTACTGGTGACGTGAAAATCCTCACCAGCTGCCCGTCGTGCCTGCAAGGCCTGTCGCGCTACAATGACGACTCGGGCACGACGGCCGACTACATCGTCGTCGAGATCGCCAAACACTTGCTGGGAGAGAACTGGATGCCGGAATACGTGAAACGCGCCAATGACGGCGGCATCGAACGGGTGCTGGTGTGACCTGCGATTTATGTCAGTTGCTCGATAGCTTCGCCAACAAGCAGGGTTGTGAAACCTTGCTGTGGCGTAGCGAGCGCCTGTCCGTGGTGGCCGTTGATGATCCAGCCTATCCCGGCTTTTGCCGCGTGATCTGGAACAAACACGTGAAAGAAATGACGGATTTGACGCCGGGCGAGCGCAATTACGTCATGGAAGTCGTGTGGCAAGTCGAGCTGGCCGTGCGTGAAGTGATGCAGCCGGAAAAGGTCAATGTGGCCAGTTTCGGTAACATGACGCCGCATGTGCACTGGCACGTGATTCCCCGCTACCGCGACGATGCGCATTTCCCCAATCCAAGCTGGGCCGTGGTGCAGCGCGAGACGGCGCCCGCCGTGCTGGCCGCGCGCCGCGCCCTGTTGCCGGCCCTGCGCGCCGCCATCATTCAACGTTTATCCGCATAAAGTATTGTCATGACTGAAAAAACAGCAACACCCCAACCGACCGGCTTGACCGTGCACAACCAGTCGCGCGTGCTCGACGTGGCCTTCGACGATGGCAGCACATTCGCGTTGCCGTTCGAATACCTGCGCGTGTACTCGCCGTCGGCTGAAGTGCAGGGCCATGGCAAGGGCCAGGAAACCTTGCAATTAGGCAAGCGCCTGGTGGGCATCACGGGCCTGGAGCCTGTCGGCAACTACGCCGTGCAACCGACCTTCAGCGATGGCCACAATTCCGGCCTGTACACCTGGGCCTACCTGTACAAGCTGGGCGCGGAGCAAGCGACCTTGTGGCAAGCCTACCTTGACCAACTGACGGCAGCTGGCTACCCCGGTGACAGCGGCCGCGACGCCAAGGCCGACATGACGGTCAAGCAATCTTCCGGCCACGTCCACGGTCCGAGCTGCGGGCATAAACACTAAGGTGAAAAAATAATGCGGTAATCTTGTCGGATTGCCGCTGGTTCGTTCGTCGTATGAATGCCCGCGCTTGCGGGCATTTTTCTTTTGGAGAAGAGACCATGGAATACCTGATCCTGATCTACGCCGACGAGGCGCGCTATGCCGCAATGCCTGAAGGGCAGATGGCCAGCCTGATGGCGGACTTTGCCAGTTACACGCAGGACCTGGAAGCAGCCGGCGTGCTGCGCGGCGGGGCCGAGCTGGCGCCTGTGGACAACGCTACCAGCGTGCGTGTGCGCAATGGCAAGCCCGTCATCACGGATGGACCGTTTGCGGAAACCAAGGAGCAGCTGGGCGGCTACTATCTGCTAGCCTGCGCCAACCTGGACGAGGCGCTGGCCTGGGCCGCGCGTTGCCCGGCAGCGTCGCTGGGCACCATCGAAGTGCGGCCTGTGACTGCCTGAGCATGGCCGGCGACGCCCTGTCGACCGTCGAGCAGGTCTTTCGCCAGGAGCGGCTCAGGGTGCTCGCTGGCCTGATGCGGCGTTTCGGCGACCTGGGCCTGGCGGAAGATGTGTTTCAGGAAGCATGCCGCAAGGCGCTGGAACTGTGGCCGCGCACGGGCATCCCCGATAATCCTGCCGCCTGGCTCAGTGCCGTGGCGCGCCATGCCGGCCTCGATCAGGTGCGCCGCGCGGGCAAGAGCATCATCGATGCCGAGGCCGTGCTGTCGCGCCTGCCGGCATCCGCGATGGAAGAAACGCACGCCATTGACGATGACCGCCTGCGCCTGCTGTTCATCTGCTGCCATCCCGCGCTGGCGCCCGAGGCGCAGGTAGCGCTGGCCCTGCGTACCCTGTGTGGCCTGTCCACGGCCGAGATAGCGCGCGCCTTTTGCGTGGCGGAAGCGGCCCTGTCGCAGCGCTTATTGCGCGCCAGGCGAAAGATCGCCGAAGCGCGCATTGCTTTCGAGTTGCCGCGGACGCAAGACTGGCCACAGCGGCTGGCGCAAGTGCAGCATGTCATCTATCTGGTCTTCAGCGAAGGCTATTGCGCCAGCGGCGGCGACACCCTGCTGCGCGCGGATCTGTGCGCGGAAGCGCTGCGCCTGGGGCGACTGCTTGACGCCTTGCTGCCCGGTCAGCCGGAAGTGCAGGGGCTATTGGCCTTGCTGCTGCTGCAGGCGTCACGCGGCCCGGCCCGTCTCTCGCCCGGCGGTGAACTGCTGACCCTGGAAGAGCAGGACCGGCGCCTGTGGCAGCGTGACTTGATCGCCGAGGGACTGGCCATGCTGGCGCTGGCTTTGCCGGCGCGTTCGCCGGGGCCATACCAGCTGCAGGCGGCGATTGCCGCCCTGCACGCCAAAGCTCCCACGGCCAGCCAGACGGACTGGCGCCAGATCCACTTCCTGTATGGCGCCTTGCTGCGGCACAAGCCGGAGCCATTAATCTTGCTCAATGCCGTAATCGCCTGTGCGATGGCGCATGGCGCCGAACACGGATTGGTGTGGCTGGCGCGGCTGGAAGCCGTGCCCAGCCTGGCGCAATCGCATTATCTGCATGCGGCCAGGGCCGACTTGCTGCGCCGCCAGGGTGACCGGCAGGGGGCGCTGGCGGCGTACGCGCGGGCGGCAATGCTTGCCGCGAATGCAGTGGAAAGGCAATACCTTCTCCGGCGTCACGGGGAAATGCGCCTGCCGCTTGTATAATGCGTGCAAGTTCAAACAGACTGCCTACCATGACCAATACGACCCATTTCGGATACAAAACAGTTGCAGAAGACGACAAAGTGCGCGAAGTCGCCAAGGTGTTCCATTCCGTCGCTGCCAAATATGACGTGATGAACGACTTGATGTCGGGCGGGCTGCACCGTCTGTGGAAGACGTTTACCATTGCCAACGCGGGCGTGCGCCCCGGCTTCAAGGTGCTCGACATCGCCGGCGGCACGGGCGACCTGTCGAAGGCGTTTGCCAGGCAGGCGGGTCCTACCGGCGAAGTCTGGTTGACCGATATCAATGAATCGATGTTGCGCGTGGGCCGCGACCGCCTCTTGAATCGTGGCTTGCTCACCCCCACCTTGTTGTGTGACGCGGAGAAACTGCCGTTCCCCGATAACTATTTTGACCGTGTCAGCGTGGCCTTTGGCCTGCGCAACATGACGCACAAGGATGTGGCGCTGGCGGAAATGCGCCGCGTGCTGAAACCGGGCGGCAAGCTGCTGGTGCTGGAGTTTTCCAAGGTGGCCGCGCCGCTGCAAAAGCCGTACGACCTGTATTCGTTCTCGGTCTTGCCGTGGTTCGGACAGAAAATCGCCGGCGACGCGGAAAGCTATCGCTACCTGGCAGAATCGATCCGCATGCACCCGGACCAGGAAACGCTGAAGACCATGATGGAAACGGCGGGCCTGGAGCGCGTGCAGTACTACAATTTGACGGCAGGCATTGCCGCTTTGCATACCGGCATCAAGATGTAATGCATCAACGTTGGTGATTTTAGGAGATGAAATGAAATTGAAGAAATTTATGGTTGGCATGATGCTGGCCGCGACCACGGTATCCATGCTGGGCGAGGCGCTGGCCCGTCCGATGGGCGGTGGCCGTTCGTTTGGTCGCCAGTCGCAAAACGTGGGCCGCCAGGCTCCCGCGCCGGCGCCGACCCCGGCACCGGCTGCTACGCCACGCCAGGCGCAACCTGCGCCAGCCCCCGCACCCGCCCTTGCCGCCAAGGCACCGAGCCGCTGGAAGGGCTTGCTGGGCGGCGCCTTGCTGGGCCTGGGCCTGGGCGCGCTGCTGTCGCATTTCGGCTTGGGCGGTGCCCTGGCCAGCATGATCAGCACCTTGCTGATGGTGGCTTTGCTGGCCGGTGCGGCCTTCTTCATCTACCGCATGGTGCGCGGCAAGCGCGACAGCAACGGTAACGCGGGCAATGCGCCGTTCGCCGGTTTCGGCGGCAACCAGCCGGCACCGGCCGGTAACGTGCCTGACATCGGTTCGGGCATCCCACCGTTGCCGCCGCTGCAACCCGTCTCGTCCGGCGTAGGCCTGGACAAGCCGGTCCCGGCACCGGTCGCCGCGCCATGGGGCGTGCCAAGCGACTTCGACAAGGAAGCCTTCCTGCGCCACGCGAAAAGCAATTTCATTCGCCTGCAAGCGGCCTGGGACAAGGCCGACGTCAACGATATTCGCGAATTCACGTCGCCGGAAGTGTATGCGGAACTGCGCATGCAAATCCAGGAACGGGGCGCGCAGCCAGACTTTACCGACGTCGTCACCATCGATGCCGAATTGCTGGGCATCGAGACGAGCGTCAACGATTACCTGGCCAGCGTGAAGTTTACGGGCCTGATCCGTTCGGCGCCGGGTGTGGCAGCGGAACCGTTCGCGGAAGTGTGGAATATGTCGAAACCCGTCAGCGGCAATAGCGGCTGGGTCTTGGCAGGCATCCAGCAATTGAATTAATTGTCAAAACTTGCTGAATAATGGCTTAAGTCCATGCCGAATGCATGATGCTTGACAGATATTTCCTGCTGAACTGGTAAGATCGAAACCGCCCACGTTGTTTTACGGGCGGTTTTTTCTTTTTAGGGGCGCGCACGGCGCGCTGTATATTACATGGCACCACTTTCCGATCTCTCCCTGATGACGCCCGTCATCGCGACCATCAACCATTTGCTGGCGCAGGAGCCGTGGGCGCGCCAGCAACTGGCCGTGCATGCCGGCAAACTGGCCTGCATCGACACGGGTGCCGTGGCCTTGCGCCTGCGCGTCGACAGTGCAGGCATGCTGGAAGCGGCGCCGGCCGACATGCCGGCCAACGTGACCATCCGCGTCAAATTGTCCGATGTGCCGCTGATCCTGCAACACCGCGAGCGGGCGTTTTCCTACGTCAAGATCGAAGGCGATGCGGAGTTTGCCAATGCGATTTCGCAACTGAGCAAAGGCTTGCGCTGGGAAGCCGAGCATGACCTGGAAAAGGTAGTCGGTCCCATGCTGGCTACGCGCCTTGTTTCCGGTGCGAAGGAAGCCGCCGCCTTTGTACGCACGGGCCAGCAAAAGCTGGCGGAAAACGTGGCTGAATATTTTCTCGACGAACAGCCCATGCTGATCCGTCCTTCTACTCTGCAAGAGTATTCCGCTGGCGTGACGCGCGTGCGCGATGATGTCGAACGCCTGGCCAAGCGCCTTGCCCGGCTGGAAAAGGCGGCCGCCGCCGTCCAGCCGCAGTCCTCCTCACCGGATTTGTCTACATGATATTGAAATTTCTGCGCCTGTTTAAAATCATCCGTGTTTCCATCAAGTACGGTCTGGATGAAATAGCGATTTCTGGTCTGCAAGTTCCCCGCACCGCCAAATTGATCGACACCCTGATTTTCTGGCGCGACCTGTCGTCACCACGGGGCTTGCGCCTGCGCCTGGCGCTGGAAGAGCTGGGTCCCATTTTCGTGAAATTCGGCCAGGTGCTGTCGACCCGGCGCGATTTGATGCCGCCCGACATCGCCGAAGAACTGGCGCGCCTGCAAGACCGCGTGCCACCGTTCGATTCCGACCTGGCCATCGCGCAAATCACCAAGTCTCTCGGTGCACACCCGGACCAGCTGTTTGCCAGCTTCGAGCGCGAGCCGGTGGCGTCCGCCTCGATTGCCCAGGTGCACTTCGCCACCCTGAAAGATGGCCGTGAAGTGGCCGTGAAGGTCTTGCGCCCAGGCATGAAAAAACTGATCGACGAAGACGTGGCCTTGATGCACATTGCCGCCGACTGGACCAGCCGCCTGTGGGCCGACAGCAAGCGCCTCAAGCCGCGCGAAGTCGTGGGCGAGTTCGACAAATATCTGCACGACGAGCTGGACTTGATGCGCGAAGCGGCCAACGCCAGCCAGCTGCGCCGCAACTTCGCCAACTCGGACTTGCTGCTGGTGCCGGAAATGCACTGGGATTACTGTTCCAGCAGCGTCATCGTGATGGAACGCATGGTTGGCATTCCCGTGTCGCAGACCGCGCGCCTGGTGGCGGCCGGCGTCGACTTGCGCAAGCTCTCCAGCGATGGCGTGGAAATTTTCTTTACACAAGTGTTCCGCGATGGCTTTTTTCATGCGGATATGCACCCGGGTAATATTCTCGTCTCCATCGCGCCTGAATCGTTCGGCCGCTATATCGCGCTCGATTTCGGTATCGTGGGAACGTTGAATGACTACGACAAGGATTATCTGTCGCAAAACTTCCTCGCCTTCTTCCGCCGCGACTACAAGCGCGTGGCCGAAGCGCACATCGAATCGGGCTGGGCGCCGAAAGACACGCGTGTCGATGAACTGGAAGCGGCCGTGCGCGCCTGCTGCGAGCCGATCTTCGACCGCCCGCTAAAAGATATTTCTTTTGGACAAGTTTTGCTGCGGCTGTTCCAGACCTCGCGCCGCTTCAACGTGGAAGTGCAGCCGCAACTGGTGCTATTGCAAAAGACCCTGCTCAATATCGAGGGCCTGGGCCGCCAGCTGGACCCGGAACTGGACTTGTGGCAAACGGCCAAGCCTTATCTGGAAAAATGGATGAGCAACCAGGTGGGGCCGCAAGGCTTCATGGAGCGCCTGCGCGCCGAGGCGCCCCGTTATGCGCATATCTTCCCGCAACTGCCGCGTTTGCTGCACCAGGCCTTGACGGTGCATGGCGAACCGCGCGAAAACGACGTGGAATTGATGAAAACCTTGCTGGCAGAGCAACGCCAGACGAACCGCTTGTTGAGCTTTATCGTGTACTTCGTGGGCGCCTTCGCGCTCGGCGCGCTGGGCTTGCAAGTGTTCATGCGCTGGCATCAATTGCCGTTTTAAGTGGCTGAGGACGTAAGTGATGGCTGACTTTCAAACCCGCGATCCGCTCTTGCCCGCTTTCTGGGACGAGCGTTTCGAGAAGCAATTTACGCCCTGGGACCAGGGCGGCGTGCCCGCGCGCCTGCGCAGTTTCGTTACCGGCAGCCCGGCGCCGCTGCGCTGCCTGATTCCCGGCTGCGGCTCCGCCTATGAACTGGTCTTCATGCTCGATCACGGCTGGGATGCCACGGCCATCGACTTTTCGCCGGCCGCCGTGGCCGCCGCGCGGGTGCAGCTAGGCGAGCGGGCAGGGCAGGTGGAGGAAGCTGATTTCTTCGCCTGGCAGCCCGAAGCGCCGCTGGACCTCATCTATGAGCGGGCTTTCCTGTGCGCCATGCCGCGCGCCATGTGGCCGCAAGTGGCGGCCCGCTGGGCGCAGCTGCTGGCGCCGGGCTCCATGCTGGCCGGTTACTTTTTCTTTGACGACAATGCCAAGGGGCCGCCATTTGGCATTTCGCGTGAGCAATTGCAGGCTTTGCTGGCACCGCATTTCGACTGCCTGGCCGATGAAGCCGTGGACGATTCCATTGCCGTCTTCGCGGGCAAGGAGCGCTGGATGAGCTGGCGCCGCCGGGCGGACTGAGCCTGACAGGCTGAGCGAGCGGGCATTTTCCGCTGGGAATGGCGGAAAAGCTTTATAATTCAGGGTTTTTGATGATTTTCTCGGAGTAGAGATGCCGATTTACGCTTACCGTTGTGACGAGTGTGGTTTTGCCAAGGATGTCTTGCAAAAGATCTCCGATCCAGTACTGACGGTGTGCCTGTCGTGCGGCAAGCCCAGTTTCAAGAAACAATTGACGGCCGCCGGTTTCCAATTGAAGGGCACTGGCTGGTACGCGACCGATTTCCGCGGCGGCACGGCGCCCACCACCGCCATTCCGACCGGCCCGGCCGACAACGCCAAGCCTGCCCCTGCCGCCGAGAGCGCGCCTGCTGCGGCGCCTGCGTCCGCCCCGGCTGCTGCTGCGCCGAAAGCGGACTGAAAAGCGCGCCGCGCCGATACGATCCATTACCGAGAAACCGATGCGTAAATACTTTATTACCGGATTACTGATTTTGGTGCCCCTGGCCATTACCGCCTGGGTCTTGAATCTGGTAATCAGCACGATGGACCAGTCGCTGTTGCTGGTGCCCGGCAGTACGAAGCCCAGCGTCTGGTTCGGCCACCTGGTTCCCGCGCTGAGCACCATTCCCGGCCTGGGCACGGTATTGACGGTACTGATCGTGTTCTTCACGGGCTTGCTGACGAATAACCTGGTCGGCAATTACGTGGTGAAACTGTGGGAAAAATTGCTGCAACGCATACCCATCGTCAATTCCCTGTATTCAAGCGTCAAGCAAGTATCCGATACCTTGTTTTCCCCGTCGGGCAATGCCTTCCGCAAGGCTGTGCTGGTGCCGTATCCGCACCAGAACTCCTGGACCATCGCTTTCCTGACCGGCGTGCCGGGCGGCGACGCGGCTAACCACCTGGTGGGTGACTATGTCAGCGTGTATGTGCCGACCACGCCCAACCCGACGTCAGGCTTTTTCCTGATGATGAAGCGCAGCGATGTGGTCGAGCTCGACATGAGCGTCGATGCGGCGCTCAAATATATCGTCTCGATGGGCGTGGTAGCGCCTGCGGAAGTTGTTGCTGTACCGGCCCCGGCAGCCAAAGAATAAAGGCAGGCGTCCCACGCGGGACGTGGCCGGATTGAACACTCACTAACCTGAACTGAGAATTTTTATGTCTATGCGTACTGAATACTGCGGCCTCGTTACCGAAGCCATGCTGGGACAAACCGTCAGCCTGTGCGGCTGGGTGCATCGCCGCCGCGACCACGGCAGCCTGATTTTCATCGACTTGCGCGACCGTGAAGGCCTGGTGCAAATCGTCTGCAACCCGGAACAGGCGGAGATGTTCAAAGTCGCCGAAGCCGTGCGCAACGAATTCTGCCTGCGCGTGACGGGCGTCGTGACCAGCCGTATCGACGGCACCATCAATAACAACCTGAAATCGGGCAAGATCGAAGTGGTCTGCTCGGAACTGGAAGTGCTGAACCCGTCCGTGCCCGTGCCGTTCCAGCTCGATGACGACAACCTGTCGGAAACGACGCGTCTGACGCACCGCGTGCTGGACCTGCGCCGCCCGCAAATGCAAAACAACCTGCGCCTGCGCTACAAGGTGACGATGGAAGTGCGCAAGTACCTCGACGCGCTGGGCTTCATCGACATCGAAACGCCGATGCTGACCAAGTCCACGCCAGAAGGCGCGCGCGATTACCTGGTGCCGTCGCGCGTGAACGCAGGCAGCTTCTTCGCCTTGCCGCAATCGCCACAGTTGTTCAAGCAACTGTTGATGGTCGCCAACTTCGACCGTTACTACCAGATCACCAAGTGCTTCCGCGACGAAGACTTGCGCGCTGATCGCCAGCCAGAATTCACGCAGATCGATTGCGAGACCTCGTTCCTGACGGAACAGGAAATCCGCGATCTGTTCGAAGACATGATCCGTGTCGTCTTCAAGAACACCTTGAACATCGACTTGCCGAACCCGTTCCCGGTGATGGATTTCGCCGAAGCGATGGGCCTGTACGGTTCCGACAAGCCGGACATGCGCGTCAAGCTGGCGTTCACGGATTTGACCGAAGTCATGAAGTCGGTCGAATTCAAGGTCTTCAACGGCGCCGCCAACATGAAGGGTGGCCGCGTGGTAGCCCTGCGCGTGCCGCAAGGCGGCAGCATGCCGCGTTCGGAAATCGATGCTTACACGCAATTTGTCGCCATCTACGGCGCCAAGGGCCTCGCTTACATCAAGGTCAACGAGAAAGCCAAGGGGCCTGAAGGCTTGCAATCGCCGATCGTCAAGTTCCTGCCTGCCGACGTGCTGGCCACGATCCTCGAGCAGACGGGCGCGCAAGACGGCGACCTGATCTTCTTTGGCGCGGACAAGGCCAAGGTTGTCAACGACGCCATCGGCGCGCTGCGCGTAAAAATCGGTCACAGCGAGTTCGGCAAGAAAGCCGGCCTGTTCGAGGACGTCTGGAAGCCATTGTGGGTGGTTGACTTCCCGATGTTCGAGCACGACGACGAAGCGGACCGCTGGACGGCGACCCACCATCCATTCACGGCGCCGAAAGACGGCCATGAAGACATGCTGGAAACCAATCCGGGCGCCTGCATCGCCAAGGCTTACGACATGGTCTTGAACGGCTGGGAACTGGGTGGCGGTTCGATCCGTATCCACCGCGAAGAAGTGCAAAGCAAGGTCTTCCGCGCATTGAAAATCGATGCCGAAGAAGCGCAGCTGAAGTTCGGCTTCCTGCTTGACGCGCTGCAATACGGCGCGCCACCGCATGGCGGCCTGGCATTCGGCCTGGATCGTATCGTGACCATGATGACGGGTTCCGATTCGATCCGCGACGTAATCGCTTTCCCGAAAACCCAACGCGCCCAGTGTCTGTTGACACAAGCGCCGTCGGAAGTGGACGAGAAGCAATTGCGCGAACTGCACATCCGTTTGCGCGGCGCCGAGCCAAAAGTAGCGTAATCCATCATGCGGCCGCTGCGGCGGCCGCTGTTTGATAATGCTATGCAAAAAGAGGCGCTGACGAAGCGCCTTTTTCATTATTGATATGACTCATAAAATTCCCGTTTCCGTGCTGGTCGTCATTCATACGGCTGATCTGGATGTCTTGCTGATCGAGCGCGCGGGCCAGCCCGGTTTCTGGCAATCGGTGACCGGTTCCGTCGACGCAGTCGATGAACCGCTGCTGCAGACGGCCGCGCGCGAATTGTGCGAGGAGACCGGCATCGTCGTCGATGGACACGACATCGTGCTGCGCGACTGGAAGCTGTCGAATGTGTACGAGATCTACCCGATCTGGCGCCACCGCTATGCGCCCGGCGTGACGCGCAACACGGAACACGTGTTCAGCGTGCAAGTGCCGCGCGACACGGTCATTACGCTGAGTCCCCGCGAACACTTGCAATACGCGTGGCTGCCGCATCTGGCGGCGGCCGACCGCTGTTTCTCGTCGTCCAACGCGGAAGCGATTTTGCAATTGCCGGCCATGACGGGCCTGGCGCGCCATAGCTGATCTCATTCGAAAGCCTTCCATGTTGAACTGGTTTAATCTATCGCTGCAACAAAAACTGGCTGGCACATTCTGCCTGGCGCTGTGCCTGGTCGTGATTCTGGCGGCCAGTCTGTACACGCCGCCCGAACGCACGCCGCCGGTCGGCTTGCCGCTGATGGCGATCGGCTGGCTGCTGCATCCGGGCGCCTTTGCCAAGGGCAAGCGCACCGTGGCCTGGCGCGGCGCACCCTTACTCGTCAAGATCGTCTGGGCCGCCGGCATTACCGCGGCGATCGTCAGCGTGACGGCGGGCGTGGGGCGCATGCTGGCTTGATCCGCTGCAACTATTGTCATATTGCATTATTGCCTTAATGGTAATTTCACTTGATGGCACAAGACTGACATGCTGAACTGGGCTCAACTTTCTTTTCAACAGCGCCTCTTGGGCGCCATATTCCTGTCCTGGATTTTTGGCGCCCTGTATGCCGTGTGTTTTCCCGATCAGCCACATGCGCGCTTGCCGCAGGCAGGCTTGCCCTTGCTGATGCTGGGATTTCTCCTGCACCCCCGTTGCTTTGCCGGTGGACGGGGCGCTTTTAGCTGGAGCAGCGCCCCCAGGCTGGTGAAAGGCTTGTGGGTTATCGGCATTGTGGTGGGCAGCATCAGTGCCGCCGATAGTTTGCTGCAAGCGATAGCCGGCAAATAATGTGGGCCTTGGGTGCGCACGCGCACCTATGCTGGCGCCGCAGGAGACCCGTCAGGGAGTAGAATCGATGCATGAAAATCCGCGTAGCAACTTATAATATACACAAGGGCGTCTCCTCCGTTCGGGGCTTGCCCAGGGTGCACGCCTTGAAGCAGGCAATCGCCCTGTTCAATGCCGATGTCGTCTTTTTGCAGGAAGTGCAAGGCAAGCATGACCGCAATGCGGCCCGCTATGGCGCAGAGAAAAACGGCCACAAGCATTGGCCGGAAGCGTCGCAGCATGAATTCTTTGCCGGCGCCGAGCACCATTCCGCCTACGGCATGAATGCCGTGTACGACCATGGTCACCACGGCAACGCCTTGCTGAGCAAGTTTCCCATCGCCTCGCAAACCAACCACGATGTGTCCGACCATGCCTACGAGCAGCGCGGCATTTTGCATTGCGTGCTCAAGACGCCGCACGCTGATGTGCATTGTTATGTCGTTCACCTGGGCCTGTTCGAATCGGGACGGGGCCGCCAGACGCAGGCGCTGATCGACGCCGTCATGGAATCGGCGCCGAATGGCGAGCCCGTCATCATCGCCGGCGACTTCAACGACTGGCGCAATACGCTCAGCGACAAGCTGCGCAATGCGCTGGGCGTGGTGGAAGTGTTCGACCAGCGCGCGTCGAACTCGGCCCTGGGCGACCTGGTGCGCACGTTGGCGCGGCGCCAGACGAAAACACCTGTTCCCGTGCCGGCGCGCACCTTTCCCGCCGCCTTGCCGTGGTTCCGTCTGGACCGCATCTATGTGCGCGGTTTCCACGTGGAAGGCGCGCAAGTGATGCACGGCACCTTGTGGGCAAAACTGTCGGACCACGCGCCGATCGTTGCCGCTTTAAAACTCGCGTAGACTGCCGGCATGCGCACAGTCAATTTCATCGCCCACAACGACATCCAGCTGCTGTATTGCGGCACCGATTACTTCCCCGCATTGGTCAAGGCCATCGATGGTGCCCGCTCGGAAGTCTATTTCGAAACGTATATCTTTGCCGACGACGCCACGGGCACCCTGGTGCTCGATGCGCTCAAGCGTGCTGCCGCGCGCGGCGTGCTGGTGTGCATGATCACGGACTGGTTCGGCACGGGCAACCGCCGCGTGAAAGCCATGCATGCGCAGCTGGAAGCGGCCGGCGTGCACCACCGCATCTTCAATCCGTGGTTCCGGCGCGGCATCACGCGCACGCACCGCAAGATCTGCGTTGCCGATGGCGAGATCGCCCTGGTGGGCGGCATCAATATCAACGATGACATGTTTTGCGACTACGACCACAGTATCAGCCTGGAAGCGCCGCGCTGGGACTTCGCCGTGCAGGTGAAGGGCCCGCTGGTGGACGCCATCCACGAGGAAGTGCAGGCCCAGTGGGCGCGCTTGGGCAAGATGAATCTGGTGCGGCGTATCAAGCTGTACCGCAAGATGCGGGTCGTCAGCAAGGAGTTGGCGAAGAACCCCGTCGTGGCCGGCTTTGTCGTGCGCGACAACTTGCGCAACCGCCGCACCATCCAGCGCGCCTACCTGCAGGCGCTGGGCCAGGCGCGAAAAAGCGTGATGCTGGCCAACCCGTATTTCGCGCCCGGGCACAAGCTGCGCCACGCGCTGGCCCAGGCGGCCCAGCGGGGCGTCGACGTGGTCTTGCTGATCGGCGTGGGCGAGTTCCGCATGCAAGATGCCGTGGCGCACTCGTTTTATCCGAAATTGCTGGCCGCCGGCGTGAAAATCGTCGAATACCGCAAGACGCAGCTGCACGCCAAGGTGGCCGTCGTCGACGATGACTGGGCGACGGTGGGTTCGAGCAATATTGACGCGCTGAGCCTGTTCCTGAACCAGGAAGCGAACGTGGTGATCAAGGACGTGGCCTTCGCGCAAAGCCTGCGCCAGCACATCGAGCAGGGCGTGGCGGACGGCATCGTCATTCATCAGGATGATTTCAAGCACATCGGCCGTTTTCGGCGCATCGGCTACGAAGCCGCCTTCCTCGTGTACCGGCTGGTGATGCGCATTTTTTCAGTAGGCAAGTACGCATGAACGAGATGACAACGGTAAGGCTGGACAAATGGCTGTGGGCGGCGCGCTTCTTCAAGACGCGCTCGCTGGCCAGCGAAGCCGTCGACACGGGCAAGGTGAAAGTGGGGGGCGAGCGCGTGAAACCGGCGCGCAGCCTGCGCGTGGGCGACGAGCTGGCCATCGACAATGGCGCGGAGACGTGGGAAGTTGCCGTGCTGGGCCTCTCCGACAAGCGCGGCGCGGCCCCCGTGGCGCGCTTGCTGTATGGCGAAACGCCGGCCAGCATCGCGCGCCGCGAGCAACTGGCCGAGGAGCGCAAGCTGTTCCGCGAACCAGGCACCACCATCAAAGGGCGGCCGACCAAGCGCGACCGCCGTCAACTGAGCAAGGCAGGCGACCTTTCCTGAGGGGCGCTTGTTGCTGTAAGACAAGGGCGCGCGACGCTTTTGCCGGCCTGAAATCGATACAAACACGCGGCTTGAAAATGCTGCACTGCACCAATAGAACACCGGCTCTAAAGTTCCCGTTTGACTTTTACGTGGTAGTGGATAATAGTACGAGCGTTCGGATTTTTTCGGAGCGTGCTTTTTTTACCCTCGCTTCAGTCCGCCCAATCGGCAACATCACATTTAGAACGGACATCTTGAATACTTCAGTCAAATTCATGCGCAAGGGCGAACTGACCCGTGCAGCCATCCTCGACGTGGCGCTGGACCTGTCCAGCCGCGACGGCCTGGAAGGCCTGACCATTGGGCTGCTTGCGGACAAAATGAACATGAGCAAGTCGGGCGTGTTTGCCCACTTTGGCTCGCGCGAAGACTTGCAGATGGAAGTGCTGAAGCTCTACCACTATCGTTTCGAGCAAGAAGTCTTTTTCCCCAGCATGAAAGAACCACGCGGCATCCAGCGCCTGCAATCGATGTTTGCGCGCTGGGTCAAGCGGGTCAGCGTGGAAATCGCTTCCGGCTGCATCTATATCAGCGGCGCCGTCGAGTATGACGACCGTCCCGGCCCCATCCGCGAGGCCCTGGTGGCCATGGTGCAGGCCTGGCAGGGCGCGCTGCTGCGCTGTGTCGAGCAATCGATCGCCACGGGCGACCTGAAAGCGGACACGGACGCCCAGCAACTGGTGTACGAGATGTATGGCCTGATCCTGGCCCTGCATCACGATGCGCGCTTCCTGCGCGTGCCAGGCAGTATCGAACGGGCGCAGGCAGGATTTGTCCGCTTGCTGGCGTCGTACCAGAATTCTGTAACAAGCAAATAAGCCGTCAGGCAGTATCCGCAACAACGCACACGCAGTTCACAAGTACAACACTTTAGCTAAACGCCTTCAGGAGAAAAATTATGGGTCAATACGTCGCGCCAATCCGGGATATGCAATTCGTTCTGCATGAGTTCCTGCAAGTGGAAGAAGAACTGAAGCAAATGCCGTCGTACGCCGACGTCGACGCCGACATCATCAACCAGGTACTGGAAGAGGGCGGCAAGTTCACTTCCGAAGTCTTGTTCCCGCTGAATCACTCCGGCGACCGCGAAGGCTGTCATCACGATCCTGTCACGAAAAGCGTGACCACGCCTAAAGGTTTCAAGGAAGCGTATAAACAGTACGTCGAAGGCGGCTGGGCGGCATTGGCTTGCGATCCGGAATACGGCGGCCAGGGCTTGCCGGTCGTGCTGAACAACTCCTTCTATGAAATGCTGAACTCGTCGAACCAGGCCTGGTCCATGTACCCGGGCTTGTCGCATGGCGCCTACGAGTGCCTGAAGGAACACGGTACCGACCACCAGAAGGAAGTGTATCTGCCGAAACTGGTCTCGGGCGAATGGACAGGCACCATGTGCCTGACCGAACCGCACTGTGGCACTGACCTTGGCTTGCTGCGCTCGAAAGCGCTGCCTGAAGCAGACGGCTCCTGGACCATCACCGGCAACAAGATCTTCATCTCGGCCGGTGAGCACGACATGGCGGAAAACATCGTGCACCTGGTGCTGGCCCGCGTGCCGGACGCACCGGAAGGCTCGAAAGGCATCTCGCTGTTCCTGGTGCCAAAATTCCTGCCAAACGCGGACGGTACGGTCGGTGAGCGCAACCCGATCACCTGTGGCGCCATCGAAGAAAAAATGGGCATCCATGGCAATTCGACCTGCCAGATGAACCTGGACGGCGCAAAAGGCTGGATCATCGGCCAGCCGAACAAGGGCCTCAACGCCATGTTCGTCTTCATGAACGCGGCCCGCCTGGGCGTGGGCATGCAGTCGCTGGGCCTGACGGAAATCGCTTACCAGAACGCGCTGATCTACGCCAAGGACCGCACGCAAATGCGTTCGCTGTCCGGCATCAAGAACCCGGAACTGCCGGCCGACCGCATCATCGTGCACCCTGACGTGCGCCGCATGCTGTTGACGGGCAAAGCTTACGCCGAAGGCGCGCGCGCTTTCACTTCCTACGTGGCGCTGCAGATTGACCGCGAACTGCATCATCCGGACGCCGATGTGCGCAAGGAAGCGGCCGACGAAGTGGCGCTGCTGACCCCTGTCATCAAGGCTTTCATCACCGACAACGCCTGGATCGCCACCTCGGAGGCGATGCAAGTGTTCGGCGGCCATGGCTACATCTCGGAATGGGGCATGGAACAGTATGTGCGTGACGCGCGCATCAACATGATCTACGAAGGCACGAACACGATCCAGTCGCTGGACCTGCTGGGCCGCAAGATCCTGGGCGACAACGGCGCCAAACTGCGCAAGCTCGGCGAAAAGATCAAGGCTTTCGTCGAAGACAACGGCACCGATGAAGCGATGAGCGAATTCGTCACCCCACTGGGCGACCTAGGCGACAAAGTCACCAAGCTGACCATGGAAATCGGCATGAAGGCCTTCCAGAATCCTGACGAAGTGGGCGCGGCATGCGTGCCTTACCTGCGCGTCGTCGGTCACATGATCTACAGCTACCTGTTCGCGCAGATGGCCAAGATCGCCCTCGAAAAAGAATCCAGCGGCGACAAGTTCTATACCGCCAAACTGGCTACCGCACGTTTCTACTTCGCCCGCTTGCAGCCTGAAACGGCAACCCTGATCCGTCAGGCGCGTTCCGGTTCGGCCAACCTGATGGCACTCGACGCAGACCTGTTCTAAGACTTGAGGAAAATATGACCAATTTCATCGTTAAAAAAGTAGCCGTCCTCGGCGCCGGCGTGATGGGCGCGCAGATCGCCGCCCATTGCATCAACGCGAAAGTGCCGGTCGTGCTGTTCGACCTGCCTGCGAAGGAAGGCCCGAAGAATGGCATCGTGCTGCGCGCCATCGAGAACCTGAAAAAGCTGTCGCCTGCGCCGTTGGGCAACAAGGATGACGCCGCGCTGATCCAGGTGGCCAACTACGAAGACAACCTGGACCTGCTGGCCGGCTGCGACCTGATCATCGAAGCCATCGCCGAGCGCATGGATTGGAAACACGACCTGTATCAAAAGGTCGCGCCGCACATCGGCCCGAACGCGATCTTCGCCTCGAACACTTCGGGCCTGTCGATCACCAAGCTGGCCGAAGGCTTCGACGCCGACCTGAAATCGCGCTACTGCGGCGTGCACTTCTTCAACCCGCCGCGCTATATGCACCTGGTCGAGATCATCCCGACCGCGTTTACCAAGCCTGAAATCGCCGACCAGCTGGAAGGCTTCCTGACCACCACCCTGGGCAAGGGCGTGGTACGCGCCAAGGATACGCCGAACTTCATCGCCAACCGCGTTGGCGTGTTCGGCATCCTGGCCATCGTGCACGAAGCCGAGAAATTCGGCCTGTCCGTGGACGTCGTCGATGACCTGACGGGCTCCAAGCTGGGCCGCGCCAAGTCGGGCACCTTCCGCACGGCGGACGTGGTCGGCCTGGACACCATGGGCCATGTCATCAAGACCATGCAGGACTACCTGCCGAACGATCCGTTCGCTGCCGTCTACAAAACGCCAGCCGTGCTGGCGCAACTGGTGGAAAAAGGCGCGTTGGGCCAGAAGAGCGGCGCAGGCTTCTACAAGAAAGTCGGCAAGGAGATTCAACGCCTCGATTTCGCCACCGGTGAATACGTCGCCGGCGGCGCCAAGGCCGCCGACATCATCGCCCGCATCCTGAAAGAAAAGGATCCGGTCAAGAAGATGAAGGCACTGCGCGAATCGACGAATCCACAAGGCCAGTTCCTGTGGGCGATCTTCCGCGACGCTTTCCACTACATCGCCATCCACCTAGACACCGTGGCAGACAATGCGCGCGACATCGACTTCGCCATGCGCTGGGGCTTCGGCTGGAACGTCGGTCCGTTTGAAACGTGGCAGGCATCGAACTGGCTGCAAGTGGCCAACTGGGTCAAGGAAGACATCGACGCCGGCCACGCGCTGTGCAACGCGCCGCTGCCAGCCTGGGTCTTCGAAGGTCCGGTCGCTGAAAAAGGCGGCGTGCATACGCCGGAAGGTTCCTACTCCGCCGTGTCGAACAGCTTCGTGCCCCGTTCGTCCCTGGCCGTGTATGACCGCCAGCCGTTCCGCGCGCCAGTACTGGGCAGCGGCGCCATCGACGGCAAGACCGCCGGCACCACCGTCTTCGAAGATGAGTCCGTGCGCGTCTGGCATACGGGCGACGATGTCTTGATCATCTCGTTCAAGACCAAGATGCACGTGATCGGCGAAGGCGTGATCAATGGCCTGAAACTGGCCCTGGCCGAAGCGGAAAAGAATTTCAAAGGTTTGGTGATCTGGCACGCCGACGCAGCCGAAGGCGGTGCCTTCTCGGCCGGCGCCGACCTGCAATCGGCCCTGCCAGCGTTTATGCAAGGCGGCGTGAAAGCCGTCGATCCGATCATCGCCGAACTGCAGAACACCTTCATGTCGCTGAAATACGCGAATGTGCCGGTGATCGCCGCAGTCGCTGGCCTGGCACTGGGCGGCGGTTGCGAACTGGCGCTGCACGCATCGAAGCGCGTGGCCTCGATCGAGTCCTACATCGGCCTGGTGGAAGTGGGCGTCGGCCTGATTCCAGCCGGTGGCGGCTTGAAGGAAGCAGCGCAGCGCGCCTACAAGGAAGCCAAGGGTAACGACATCCTGCAATTCCTGAAGACGGGCTTCACCAACGCGGCCACCGCCAACGTGTCGAAATCGGCGCTGGAAGCCAAAAAAATGGGCTACCTGAAGGAAGACGACGTGATCGTGTTCAACGCCTACGAGCTGCTGCACGTGGCCAAGGTCGAAGCGCGCGCCATGTTCGACGCAGGCTTCCGTCCGCAACTGCCGTCGCTGATCCAGGTCACTGGCCGTTACGGCTGGGGCACGATCAAGGCGCAGCTGGTCAACATGCGCGACGGCGGCTTCATTTCGGCGCACGATTTCAAGCTGGGCGAGATGATCGCCGAGATCGTATCGGGCGGCGACGTGGACCAGGGCAGTTTCGTCAGCGAACAGTGGCTGCTGGATATGGAACGCAAGGCATTCCTGGAGCTGTTGAACCATCCGAAAACCCAGGAACGGATCATGGGCATGATGCAGACCGGTAAGCCGGTACGTAACTAAGCCTGTCGTCGATGAAGATCCTGTCGTTGGTATTTAAAGTATTACTGCGCGTGAGGCCAAGCATGGTGTATGACCGTATCAAACAACAGATGATGGACACCTTGCCCTTTGTGCGGCTGCTGGGGATCAGCATCGACGACATCGGCGCCGGCACCTCCAGGGTGTCGATGCCGGAAGATCCCAAACTGAATAATCACCTGGGCACGCAGCATGCGGGCGCCTTGTTTACCCTGGCCGAAACGGCTTCCGGCGCGGCCATGGCTGGCGGCTTCGCCGAGCTGATACTGGGCTTGCGCCCGGTGGCCAAGGAGTCGCGTATCGCCTACCAGAAGCTGGCCCGGGGCGCGACGCGCGCCGAAGGCCGGGTACCGGGCGATCTGGCTGCATTGAAGGCGCAGCTTGCACAGGACGGCAAGGTGGCGTTTCCCGTGGAAGTCGATATCTTCGACTCTGAAGGCACGCTGGCGGCACAGGTGACGGTGGACTGGTATTTGTCGCAGAAGCGATAGACCAGCATCCCGGACATTCGACAGAACACGAACCTCGTTCAACATCTTTGAAAGCATAAAATGAGCAAACAACTTCAAGACGCTTACATCGTCTCTGCAACCCGCACCCCGATCGGCAAGGCGCCGCGCGGCATGTTCAGAAACACCCGCCCGGACGACCTGCTGGTGCGCGTGCTGCAATCGGCCCTGGCGCAAGCGCCTGGCCTCGATCCGGCGCTGATCACCGACGCCATCATCGGCTGCTCGTTCCCGGAAGCGGAGCAGGGCTTCAATATCGCGCGTAACTCGGTGCTGCTGGCTGGCTTGCCGAAAACCGTGGGTGGCGTGACCGTCAACCGTTACTGCGCTTCAGGCATCACGGCCATCGCCATGGCGGCCGACCGCATCCGCGTGGGCGAAGCCGACGTGATGATCGCCGGCGGCATCGAGTCGATGTCGATGGTGCCGATGATGGGCCACCACCCATCGATGAACCTGGACATGTTCAGCGATGAAAACATCGGCATGGCCTACGGCATGGGCCTGACGGCCGAGAAAGTGGCGCAGCAATGGAAAGTGTCGCGCGAACAGCAGGACGCGTTCTCCGTTGAATCGCACCGCCGCGCCATCGCCGCGCAGCAAGCCGGTTTCTTCAAGGCTGAAACGACGCCCGTGGAAATCATCACGCGCACGCCGAACCTGGCCACCGGCCAGGTGGACGTATCGCGCCGCACCGTCGACACCGACGAAGGCGCGCGCGCCGATTCGTCGATGGAGTCGCTGGCCAAGCTGAAGCCGGTCTTCGCCGCCAAGGGCACCGTCACGGCCGCCAACAGCTCGCAGATGTCCGACGGCGCTGGCGCGCTGTTGATCGTCAGCGAAAAAATCCTGCGTGAGCATAACCTGACCCCGCTGGCGAAATTCTCTTCGTTCGCCGTGCGCGGCGTGCCGCCGGAAATCATGGGCATCGGTCCGAAATTCGCGATTCCTGCAGCCTGCGCCGCGGCCGGCATCACGCAAGACCAGCTGGACTGGATCGAGCTGAACGAAGCATTTGCCGCACAGGCGCTGGCCGTGATCGGCGACCTGGGCCTGGACCCATCGAAGGTCAACCCGATGGGCGGCGCGATCGCCCTGGGCCACCCGCTGGGCGCCACGGGCGCCATCCGCGCCGCTACCGTGATCCACGCACTGCAGCGCACCAAGCAGAAGTACGGCATGGTCACCATGTGCGTGGGCGCCGGCATGGGTGCAGCCGGCATTTTCGAGCGCGTCTGATGACACCCGGCATAAGCTACTGCGCGTTGCGATTCGCGGCCTGCGATGCTCACTGTGCCTTCGCACAGCTGCGCGTCTCGGCCACAACTCGCTGCCGCTCGCTACGCTTCTGCCAGGCGTCGTGACGTAAGTGGTCAGATAAGATTAGTCAAAACTTGGGCGCTGGGGATACCTCGGCGCCCTTTATCTTTTGGAGACGACATGGATATTTTGTGCAGCAAGAGCGAGGGCATCCTCACCCTGGAATTCAACCGCCTGGAACGCAAGAATGCGATCACGGGCGCCATGTACCAGACTCTGGCCGATGCGCTGGTGGCGGCCGAGACGGATGACGACGTGCGCGCCATCCTGATCTGCGGCAAGCGCGAGATTTTCACGGCTGGCAACGACCTCGATGACTTCATGAAGACGGCGCGGCCGAAGGATGGTTCGCTCGACCATGACCGTCCCGTGTTCCAGTTCATGCGCGCGCTGTACGGCAGCAGCAAGCCCGTGGTGGCGGCAGTCTCCGGTCCCGCCATCGGCATCGGCACGACCTTGTTGATGCACTGCGACCTGGTCTACGCGGCCGACAATGCCAGCTTCTCGATGCCGTTCACGCAGCTGGGCCTGTGCCCGGAATTCGGCTCCAGCCTGCTGTTGACGCAGCTGGCCGGTTACCCGCGCGCGGCGGAAAAGCTGATGCTGGGCGAAGCGTTCCCCGCGCAGGAAGCGCTGGAGATGGGCCTGGTCTCGAAGGTCGTGCCCCTGTACGAATTGATGACCTTTGCGCAAAGCCAGGCCGCCAAGCTGGTGGCCCTGCCTGCGGCCTCCATCCGCGCCACCAAGCGCTTGATGAAGCAAAGCCGCATGGAACCGGTGAAGGCCGCCATCGCGGAAGAAAACAAACTGTTCAGCGCCATGCTGGGCGGCGCCGAAGCGAAGGAAGCGTTTACGGCCTTCTTTGAAAAGCGCAAGCCGGACTTCAAGAAGTTTGCCTAGGCTGAGTGCCGAACATCTGCTGCACCTGGCCGCAGACTGGGATAGCATCCCGGCTGCTCCCAGATGCTGGTGATAACGTCGAAGGGAGTTCGGCTAGCGTTCATGTAGGGATGTGTATTGGTTCTGCCGCATTCGCAATGTGCCGGTGGATGCTCAGTCAGATTTTTAGTGTAGTGTGACGAAGCGATTGCTCTGAATTGGCGTTGCTGAACAGCTCAATAGTCCAGTCGGTGAACGCTCGCATCGCCGGGGATAGAAAGCGGTGGTGGGGGTAGAGTAGTGATACCGGCACCGGTGCTGGCCGCCAGTCGGCCAGCACCTCGAGCAAATCCCCGGCCTGCAAATGATCGGTCACCAGGATCTCGGCCAGCTGCATCAAGCCGTGGCCGTCGAGGCCCAGCTTGATATACAGCCCGGTCTCGTTGACCGCTACCGTGCCCGGCACCGGGACGGCAATGTCGATGCCCTCATCGACGAAATGCAGATCGCTCCCCCGCCGCGCGGTGCTGGAAAAATAATGGACCGCCCGGTGTCGTTGCACATCCTCCAGGACCTCGGGAACCCCTTGTTCGGCCAGGTAGGACGGGGCTGCGCAGGTGATCCAGCGCAGTTCGCCCAAGCGGCGCGCGACCAGCGTCGAATCATCGAGGCTACCGGTGCGGATGACGCAATCGACACCTTCCTGTATCAAGTCTACCTGGCGATCGTTGATGCCGATCATCAGGTAAATGTCCGGGTAGCGCTGCTGGAATTGCCGCAACTGCGGCAGGATCACGGCATGGGCAATGCCGCCAGGCATATCCACGCGCAATCGTCCTTGCGGGCGCTCGCCCGGGCCTTGCAGGCTTGCTTCGGTGTCGGCGATCAGATCGAGTATTTCGCGGCAGCGGTGGAAGTAGCGCTCGCCTTCCGGTGTCAGGCTGAGGTTTCTGGTGGAACGATTCAGCAAGCGCGTCTGCAAATGTTTTTCCAGCCGCTTGATGATGCCGGTGACCGACGATGCCGGCAATCCCAGGGTCTCTGCTGCGCGCACAAAACTCCTGCTCTCGACCACGCGAAGGAATACCTGCATTGCTTGTACGCGATCCATGTCTTGTCCGTGTGACGGTAAAGGAAACGGCACTATAACCCAACATTGTTCGGATTTTCTGCATGGTGAAAACCTCCATGCCTACTTTTTCTGCGTGCTTGCCTGCACTAGACTGGGTGCAACTCATTACCTATCGCAGGAATCAATCATGCTTGAACAAGACCCTCAATTGCAGGCTCTGCTTGCGCCGCTGGCCGCAGTCCCACACAAGATGCTGATTCGAGGCGCTACGATCATCAGCATGGATGGCAATGTTGGCAATTTGCCCAAGGGCGATATCCTGATTGCCGATGGCGCCATTGCCGCCATCGGCTTGCACCTGGAGGCTGACGGTGCCGAAGTGATCGATGCCGCAGAGATGATTGCCATTCCGGGCATGGTCGATACCCATCGCCATTCCTGGGAAGGCCAGCTGCGCCGCATCAATCCCAATGCGGCAACGCTCGAAGACTATTGCAACGCCACGCATTTCTCGTTTGCCAAATACTACCGGCCGCGCGACATCTACGTGGGCAACCTGCTCACGGCCTTGGGCTGCATCGATGCCGGCATCACGACCGTGATCGACAACTCCCATAACAGCCGCACAGGGGCACACTCCGACGCGGCAGTCGAAGCGCTGCTCGATACGGGCATCCGCGCGGTGCACGCATCCGGAGCGCCCGTATCGGGCGTCTGGGATGAGGCGCATTGGCCAGGCAACCTCGCACGCCTGCAGGCCAAGTATTTCAGCGATCCCGACAGCCTGGTGACACTGGCCATGATGGCGCAGCTGGAACCTGAGCAGTGGGCCGTCGCACGAGCACTGGGTATTCCCATCGTGACCGAGTTTTTTGGCGGTGACATGGCAGCCGAGCTCGAAGGTTTGCACCAGCAGGGGTTGCTTGGCAGCGACAACATCTTCAACCACTGCACCTGCTTGCCGGAATCGGGCTGGAAAATATTGCGCGAGGCAGGCGTGCGCGTCAATGTATGCCCGCGTTCGGATGCCCACTACGGTATCGAGGATGGCATGAACGCCTGGCAGGCCGCGTTCCAGCACGGCATACGCCCCGGCCTGAGTGTCGACAACGAGACCTCGTATAGTGGCGACATGTTCATGGAAATGCGCGTGGCGTTCTACCTGCAAAGGGTCATGGGACATAGCCAGCGCCTCCATGGGCATCACCATGTGGCGGCGCCCACCGATGCGTTCCGTTTGCTGGAGGCTGCCACGATCGACGGCGCCGCTTGTGCGGGGCTGGAACAACGCATCGGCAGCTTGAGCCCAGGCAAGCAGGCCGACCTGGTACTGATACGCACCGGCGACCTCAACCTGTACCCGGTCAACAACGCCATCGGTACCGTGGTGCACGCGGCAGAGCGCAGCAATATCGATACCGTCATCATCAAAGGGCGCGTGCGCAAACGCGGCGGCGTCGTGCTGGGCGTGGATCAGGCAAAGCTGCGCGCCGCGATCGACGAATCCTGTGCCCATCTGTTCAATGCCGCCGGTTACCAGCCCGATCTGTTTGGGGTATCGTTCGCACCGATCCACCATGCGTAAGCAGCGCCTGATGAACGCGATACTGTTAACGTGTTTTCTACCAGCCGCGCCAATGCCCGTTCATTCATGGCAGGAAGGTCAGCCCATCGACGAAGGGGCGTGCGATCACCGGGATCGGCGATAAAGGTAGCGGAGTGGCGCCTGCTTTTCGATTGTTTGATGTCGGCAAATCTAGACGACTGGTCTAATTGTGCTATCATACAGCGCATGAAAGCTGAATACACCGACGTGCGCCAGCACATTATCGACCAGGGCAAGGCCATCATCACGCGCAAGGGCTTTGCCGGCGTGGGGCTGAACGAGATTTTGTCGGCCGCCGACGTACCCAAGGGTTCGTTCTACCATTACTTCAAGTCCAAGGAATTGTTTGGCGAGGCGATGCTGGAAGATTACGTCACCGGCTACCTGGCCGGGATGGATGTGGTTCTGGGCCAGCCGGGCCAGAGCGCGGCGCAGTCGCTGATGGCGTATTGGGCCAGCTGGACCAGCGAGAGCCTCGATGGCAGCGGTTGCGACTGCCGCTGCCTGGTGGTCAAGCTCAGCAGCGAAGTGGCGGACATGTCCGAACCGATGCGCGTGGCGCTGCTGGACGGCACCCACCGCATCATCGCCAGGCTGGCCCTGTGCATGGCGCAGGGCAGGGCGGACGATTCGCTGCCATCGGTGGCCGATCCGGCGCAGATGGCCGCCACCTTGTACCAGCTGTGGCTGGGCGCGGCCATGCTGACCAAGCTGCGGCGCGACGCCAGCGCCTTGCAAACGGCCTGGCAGGCGACGCTTGCCATGCTGCAGCTGCCGCCGGATCAATAAGCGGGTAGCCGTGCGCGGATGACAGACGTCCGCTTTTTTTGAACTGCATTCTAGACGACCAGTCTAATAATAGAGGAGCATCATGAAGAATTTTGAATTCCATAACCCGACCCGTATCGTGTTCGGTCTTGATACCGTCGCCAAATTGTCCACCCTGGTGCCGCACGATGCGCGCGTGCTGATTTTGTACGGCGGCGCCAGCGCGGAAAAGACCGGCACCCTGGCCGAAGTGCGCGCTGCGCTGGGCCAGCGCAGCGTGCAGGAGTTTGGCGGTATCGAACCCAATCCCAGCTATGAGACCCTGATGCGTGCCGTGGCGCAGGTGCGTGGCGACAAGCTGGACTTCCTGCTGGCCGTCGGTGGCGGCTCCGTGATCGACGGCACCAAGTTCGTCGCTGCGGCTGCCCTGTACGACGGCGAGCCGTGGGAAATCGCCGAGCGCGGCGGCGCCAACGTGCATCGCGCCCTGCCGTTTGGCACGGTGCTGACCTTGCCGGCCACGGGGTCGGAAATGAACAGCGGCGGCGTGGTGACGAAAAAAGCCACGCATGACAAGCTGAGTTTTCGCAGCCCGCTGCTGTACCCGCAATTTTCCGTGCTCGACCCCAGCAAGACCTTTACCTTGCCGGCCACGCAGGTGGCCAATGGCCTGGTCGATGCCTTTGTCCACACCACGGAACAGTACCTGACCTATCCGGTACAGGCGAAAGTGCAGGACCGCTTTGCCGAAGGCTTGCTGCAGACCCTGGTCGAGATCGCCCCGCAAGCGATCGCCGCGCCTGACGATTACGATACCCGCGCCAACCTGATGTGGACGGCCACCCTGGCCCTGAATGGCCTGATCGGCGCCGGCGTGCCGCAGGACTGGGCTACCCACATGATTGGCCACGAATTGACGGCCCTGTACGACATCGATCATGCACGCACCCTGGCGCTGGTGCTGCCCGCACTGCTGGAAGTGCAGCGCGAACAGAAACGTGGCAAATTGCTACAGTATGGCGAACGTGTCTGGAACATCACCGTCGGCAGTGACGACGAGCGTATAGCCGCCGCTATCGCCAGCACCCGCGCCTTCTTTGAAGGCCTGGGTATCCCGACCCGTTTGTCCGCTTACCAGTTGGGCCAGGAAGCGGTGGAAGCGGTATTGCAGCAATTGGCAGCACACGGCATGACCTCTCTTGGCGAACACCGCGATATCGACCTTGCGCGCAGTCGCCGTATCCTCGAAGCAGCACTGTAACCCTGACATAAAAGGAAACAACATGAACATCCTGATGGTACTGACCTCGCACGATCAACTCGGTGACACTGGCAAGAAAACCGGCTTCTGGCTGGAAGAATTCGCCGCCCCCTACTATGCTTTGCAGGAAGCTGGCGCCAGGCTGACGGTCGTTTCGCCCAACGGTGGCCAGCCGCCGCTGGACCCGAAAAGCGACGAGCCTGATTCGCAAACGGATGCCACGCGCCGCTTCAAGCTGGACGCCGATGCACAAGCCGTGCTGGCCAACACGGGCAAGCTGGCCGACGTGAAGGCGGCCGACTTTGACGCCGTGTTTTACCCGGGCGGCCATGGTCCGCTGTGGGACCTGGCTGAAGACCCGCACTCGATCGCGCTGATCGAGCAGATGATCGCGGCCGGCAAGCCCGTCGCCGCCGTCTGCCACGCACCGGGCGTGCTGCGCCACGTGAAGGCAGCTGACGGCACGCCGCTGGTGCGCGGCAAGCAGGTGACGGGCTTTACGAATACCGAGGAAGACGCTGTCGGCTTGACGACCATCGTGCCTTTCCTGGTCGAGGACATGCTCAAGCAAAACGGCGGCGTCTACTCCAAGCTGGGCGACTGGCAGCCGTACGCCGTCACCGATGGCTTGCTGGTCACGGGCCAGAACCCGGCGTCGTCGGAAGCGGCCGCGCAGGCGCTGCTCAAGCTGCTGGCCTGATGCCCGGGTAGTGCGAGCGGCCGCCGGGCGTCACGAAACAGTGTGTCCGGCGGCCATGCCGGCCAGGATCAGGCTGACCGAGGCATGCCAGCCGGTCTCGCTGGCGGGCCTGCCCGCCAGAGCATAGCCGTGCAGAAAATCGACGAGCGTATCGCGCCCGCGCAGCCGGGTTTTCTTGTCCGGCGCGAGACCGTCGACGGCCAGCTCGAACAGCGCCGTAAACCGCTCGGCCACATCGGCTTGCGTCACCAGCCCGCGTGCCATCAGGCGCACGAAGTAGGGCGTGGCGCTGACCAGTTCCAGGTACAGCGTGCATAGCGCGAGCAGGCGCCGCCGTGGCGCCTGGCGCCGTGTAAACGGCGGCTGGCGCGGATCGAGCGCGGCAAAACGCTGCACCATCAACGCCAGTAATAACTCCTCTTTTCCTGCGTAGTAGTGATACAGGGCCATGGCATCGACGCCCAGGCTCTGCGCCAGCGCGCGCATGGAAAAGGCTTCGCCTTTTTCTTCCAGCAAGGGCAGGGCCGCCTGCAGGATGCTGGCGCTGTCCAGTGCGGGTGCGGTGCGGCGCGGACGCCCGGCGCGGCGCACCGGAGATTCTACGGCTTGAAGTTTTGGGGTTTTCATGCGCATAATTCTACACTGTAGAATTAATTCAAGGAGCACCCATGCAAAAAAGTTCTGTCAGCGTTTTTCTCGGCATCAGCATCGATGGCTGTATCGCAGGAGAGAATGGCGATCTGGCCTGGCTGGCCGAACTGGCACCCGACTCGCCCGACGCCACCGGCTACACGGCCTTGATGGCGCAAGTCGATACCTTGCTGATCGGCCGCACCACGTATGACGCCGTGCTGGGGTTTGAGCCGTGGCCGTATGCGGGCAAGCGCGTGGTGGTATTGAGTCACCGCGATTTCGCGCCACGCCATGGCGAACAGCGCCGCGAAGGCAGCGTGCGGGAAGTGCTGGAGGGGCTGGCAGAAGAGGGATGCCGCCACGTGTATCTCGACGGCGGCGCCGTCGTCCGCGCCGGCTTGCGCGAGGGCGTCATCGACACCCTGACCTTGTCCGTGCTGCCCGTGGTGCTGGGCAAGGGCGTGCGCCTGTTCGATGACGCGCTGCCGCGCAGCGACTGGCGCCTGGAAGATACGCACCCGTTACCGAGCGGCGTGGTGCAGCTGCGCTACCGAAAAAATTAAACCGTGCTGGCGATGTCGACGATGAATCCGGGATCGTAGCGTTCGTTTTCCGGCGTGCCGTCTGGCCGTTTGTAGCCGCAGGGGTTGCACACGACGCGGCAATCGCCTATCTGGTAGTCGAGCGAGGCGTGCATGTGGCCATGCACCCACAGGTCAGCTTGCGCCACCAGCGCGTCCAGCTGCGAGGCGAAGGCGGGCGAGCCCAGGTTCGTCGCGTATTGCTCGTTCACCGACAGCATCGAGGGCGCCATGTGCGTGATCACTACCGTCTTGCCCTCGAAGGGCTGCGCCAGTTGCTGTTCCAGCCAGGAGCGGTGCTGCGCGTGCAGCTGCGCCGTGTCGGTGGCGCACAGCAGGCGGGGCGTATCGCCGCCCGTGCTGATGCGCTTGTAGTCGGGCATGTAGGCTTGCGCCGCCTGCATGGCTTCTTCCTGGCGCGCCGCGCCGAAGAGTAAAAAGTCCGTCCACAGCGTGATGCCCAGGAAGCGTACTCCATCGATTGTCACGGCGTCGCCGTCGAGCAGGCGGATATGGGCGCCATGCGCATTCGCGCTGGCACAGGCGTCGCGCACGGCGTCCTGCATGTGTTCCAGCTGGTGGCCATAGCCTTCGTGATTGCCGTGCACGTACAGCACGGGCAGGGCGCCGAAGGTGCGCGCGGCCCAGGCGATGGCATGGTTGCCCGTGGCGATGTCGCCGGCCAGGATCACCACGTCGGGGCGGCTGGCGGCAAGCTCGATGGCGGGCGTGTCTTCACCCCAGACTTCCAGGTGCAGGTCGGACAGGATCAGCAAACGCATGGCAGTGGGCGCGGCAAGGCGCGCGGCAGGTCTATGGGCCTCTATCGTAGCGCAAGTCGCTGCGTCCGTCTGCTTGACCGCGCGAGGCTGGCGACGTTACCCTATGGCATCGATTACCACACTCACTCCTGGAGCCGCATGCCGCCTTTCTTCATTCCCAAGACCTTGCTGAGCGTCGCGCTGGCCGCCATGGCGCTGCCGTTGACGGCGCATGCCGCCACGCCCGCCATCGATCCTCTGACGCAGCCGATTGCCTCACCCTATGCGGCGCAGTGGAACCGTCCGCAGCAACCGGCGCGCATCCACGGCGACACCTATTACGTGGGCGTGGGCGGCTTGAGCGTGGTGCTGATCGATACGCGCGCAGGCTTGATCCTGATCGACGGCGCGTTGCCGCAATCGGTGGCCGCCATCAAGGAACATATCCTCGAGCTGGGTTTTCGCCTGGAAGACATCAAATTCATCCTGAATACGGAAGCGCATTTCGACCATTCGGGCGGCATTGCCGCGCTGGCCCGCGACAGCGGCGCGCAAGTGGTCGCCAGCCCGCTGGGAGCGGAGGCGCTGCGCGCGGGAGCGGTGCTCGCTGCGGATCCGCAAGCGGGTGAAATCGATCCCATGCCGGCCGTGGAAAACGTGCGCGAGATTGCCGACGGCGAAACCCTGCAACTGGGCGACGTGACCATCACGGCGCGCTACACGCCTGGCCATACGCCGGGCAGCACCAGCTGGACCTGGGTTTCGTGCGAGGATGCGGAGCGGCAGGAATGCCTGAACGTGGTGTTCGGCGCTAGCCTCACGCCAGTGGCGGCCGACGATTTTCACTACCTGGCCGATGAACGCCATGGGGACCTGACGCCGGGCTTCCGCCGCGTCATGCAGGACTTTGCCAGGCTGCCGTGCGATATCCTGATCTCGGCCCATCCCGACCACTCCGGCGCTGACCGCAAGCTGACGCAATTACTGGAAGGCGTCACGCCGAATCCCTTCATCGATGCGCAGGCGTGCAGCAACTACGCGGCCAAAAATGAAGCGAAGCTCGATGCCCGCATTGCGAAAGAAAAGGCTATGTCACCGTAAGGTGTGGGAACTCTCCCATGGTTGCCTTCAACAATGTTTCTGGGGAGCGGATGCGTCCGGCGTCGAGTATCCAGCGCCAACCCAGATAATTCGGCAGGTAACGGCTGGCTACCCCGTGGAATATGCGCAGCCAGCCGCGCAAGCGGCTGTGGTAGGCATTGACGTTCTGCACGTGGGCGGCGCCCTGTACGCGGATG